>CBDTZZ010000012.1:0-11481 GCA_965365035.1 uncultured bacterium
CGGGTGACTGGCCAGAGGTCGGCGACGGGCCGGGCCGCGGCGCCAACCTCAACGTGCCGTTGCCGGCCGGCTGCGGCGACGAGGCACTCTTGGCTGCTTATCGGGAGGTCTGTGCGCCGGCGATGAAGCGCTTTCGCCCGCAGTTCGTTCTCGTGTCGGCGGGCTTCGACGCGCATTTCGCTGACCCCCTGGCGCAACTAAGCGTCAGCACGGCCGGCTACTACGAGATCGCCACGCTGTTGCGCGAGCTGGCGGACGAACTGTGCGAGGGCCGGATCGTCCTGGCGCTGGAGGGGGGATACGATCACACGGCGCTGGGTTGGTCGGTGCAGGCGTGCTTCGACGCGCTGGCGAGCAACGACTTCGTGCCGGACCAGCTCGGCCGCGGCCCTGTCGAGGCGGCTCCGGACGTCAGCGCCCTACTGGCGCGGGTTCGGGAAGCGCACGGGCTCTAGCTGCGCTCAGTCCGGCAACAGCCGGACGAAGACTTCGTTCGCCAGATAGCGTCCGCGGTCCGTGAGGAGCAACCGTCCGTCGTCGCGCTCGAGAAGGCCCATCTCCAGCGTTTCCGCCAGGGGCTCGGAGTAGACGTCCTCGAAACGGCGGCCGAAGTGCTGTTCGAACGCGGCGAGGTCAAGGCCGGCGTTCAGGCGCAGGGCGAGGATCGCCGTGTCGGCCATCTGCAGCTCGGCTGGTTGCGGGTCGACGAACGTCACCTGTTGCATCGCTGCGAGTATGGCCGCCGGGGAGCCTTCCGCTGCTGCTGGCTCCTCTGCCGTCGCGGCGACGAGCCGGATGTACTGCCTCGGCGAATAGACGTCCGCGAAGCGATGGCCGCCCCAGTGTGAGTGCGCGCCGGGGCCCAGCGCGAGCCACTCTCCGTTTCGCCAGTAAACGAGGTTATGACGGCACTCCTCGCCCGGCCGCGACCAGTTTGAGATCTCGTACTGCTGTCGGCCCGCCTCGGTCAGGCGCTGGCCGGCCCACTCGTACATCTCGGCTTGCAGGTCGCCGTCCGGTGGTGGCACGGTGCCGTGTTCGACGTCGTAGGCGAGCTTCGTGCCGTCTTCGACGGTCAGAGCGTAGGCGGAGACGTGATCGGGAGCCAGCTCGATGGCACGTTCCACCGTCTCCTGCCAGGAAACCATGGGTTGACCGGGCAGGCCATAGATCAGGTCGACGTTAATGCGGCGGAAGCCGGCGTCGCGCGCCCAGCGGTAGCACTGCACCGCCTCGGCCGCGTTGTGGATACGGTCGAGCGCGACCAGCTCGTCGTCGTGGAGGGACTGGAAGCCGATGCTGAGCCGGTTGACGCCGGCGGCGAGGATGCCGGCGAAGTAGTCACCGTCGGCCGTACCAGGATTCGCTTCGAGCGTGACCTCTGCGCCATCGGCGAGCGCGTAGTGATCGCGCAACGTCGCCATGATGCGCTCGATGTGAGGGAGTGGGAGGAGGCTGGGCGTGCCGCCGCCGAAGAACACGGTCTCGATCGGTCGTTCGCGGACGATCGGTGCCCAGAGTGCCAGCTCCGCGCATAACGCGTCGACGAAGTCCGGAACGAGATCATCCAGCTTCGCGTAGGAGTTGAAATCGCAGTAGGAGCACTTAAGCGAGCAAAACGGGATGTGGAGGTAGAGCGATAGCGCTGCGTCCATGTCTATCCTGAGGCGATGTTAACACCGGCCCGGCGGTGAAGGTTCGGTGCAGGGTGGGACAGATGGCGTGAAGATGGGCGTCTCACCTGTAACCTGCCGAGTGATCGGGCATCTAGACATAGGAACGGGAACAAATCGATGGGGGAGCCATGAGCATACTCTGCAATAAGTGTGGATGCACGCTGGGCACGCTGGACCAGACCTGCAGTGCCTGCGAGGCTAAACTAGAAGAGAAGGCGAAGGCTGAGATGGCTTCCGTCGTGCGCATCGTCGCCAAGCCCTGCCCGGAGTGTCACTATGGTGCGCCGCAGACTGCCGCGCAATGCCGCGCCTGCGGCTACGACTTCGCGCACTCCGAACCCCGGCCCCTCGTCTACGCGTCGTGGCCGACGAGGCTTGCGGCAGCGTTCATCGACTTAGTTCTCGTTGGGCTTCCGGTGCTGGCGATGATGATCGTCGTCGGCACGCCGACGGTGGTCGTCTGGTTCTCGGTCATGTTCCCTCTGCTCTACTGCCTCGGCTTCTGGACGCTGGACGGCGCTACGCCGGGCAAGTCGGCTTTCGGCCTGCGGGTGGTGACGGCGACGGGCGAGCCAGTATTCCCGATCCAGGGATTTATTCGCTACACCGGCTACCTCGTCTCGGCGGTAGTGTTTTTCATCGGGTTCCTGATCGCGTTCGGCAACCGTGAGCGGCGCGGGTTTCACGACTACTGGGCCGGCACCGTCGTCATCAAGTCCCAGCGCAGTCGATAGCGCTTCCTGAACGTAGCTCGTAGCTTCGGTATAGTGGTCTCGCTATGCTCAAGACCCACTCCTGCGGTGTGCTGCGTGCGTCTGACGAAGGCGAGAACGTCTCACTCGCAGGCTGGGTTCACCGCAGACGCGACCACGGTGCTCTCATCTTCATCGACCTGCGCGACTCGACTGGTCTTGTGCAGGTCGTCTTCAACCCACAGGAGACGGGCGGCTCGTTCAGCGACGCGGAGCAGCTGCGCGGCGAGTACGTCCTCCAGGTCGAGGGCACGGTGACGAAGCGTAAAGACGGCACCGACAACCCGAACCTGCCGACGGGTGAGATCGAGGTTCACGCGAAGAAGCTCCAGATACTAAACCCCTCACGGACGCCGCCCTTCTACATCTCGGAGGAGCAGGACGTCGAGGAGCTGCTGCGCCTTAAGTATCGCTACCTGGACCTACGGCGCGACGGTATGCACAGCAACATCGTGATGCGCCATCGTGTCGTTGAGTTCATCCGCAACTTCCTTAGCGAACTCGACTTCGTGGAAGTCGAGACGCCGATCATCACCGCGCCGACGCCGGAAGGCTCCCGCGATTACGTTGTGCCCAGCCGCGTTCAGCCGGGCAAGTTCTACGCGCTGCCGCAGTCACCGCAGCAGTTCAAGCAGCTCCTGATGGTGGCCGGCTTCGAGCGCTACTTCCAGATCGCCCACTGCCTTCGCGATGAAGACCTGCGCGCGGACCGCCAGCCGGAGCACACGCAGCTCGACCTGGAGATGAGCTTCATCTCGGGGGAAGAAGACATCCTCGGCCTGATGGAGACGCTGTACATCGCGCTCGTCGAAAAGATGACACCGGATTTCCGCATCCAAGAGAAGCCCTTCCCGCGCATCACGTACGCCGAGTCGATCGCGCGCTTCGGTTCGGACAAGCCAGACATGCGCTACGGCCTGGAGCTGGTGACGTTCAACGAGGCGCTAGCCGACAGCGAGTTCAAGGTCTTCCGCAGCGTCATTGACGGCGGCGGCGTCGTGCGCGGTCTGAACGTCCCCGGCGGCGCAGAGATGAGCCGCAAGCAGGTGGACTCCCTGACAACGTTCGTGCAGCAGTACGGCGCCAAGGGCCTCGTCTCGATGCAGCTCAAGGGGGAGGGAGACCTCGATTCTCTGACGGAGGACGATATCAAGTCGCCCGTCGCCAAGTTCTTCACGGTGGCACAGGTTGTCTCGCTCGCCCGCCTGGCCGGCGCCGGGCGCGGCGACATGCTGCTGATGGTGGCGGACAAGGAAGCAGCCGCCAACAAAGCGCTCGATCCGCTGCGCCGAGAGCTGGCCTCGCGCCTTGAGCTAGCTGATCCGGATGTTCTGGCATTTGTCTTCGTTACCGATTACCCGCTACTGGACTGGAGCGAAACGGAGGAGCGCTGGGTCGCCGCGCACCACCCGTTCACGTCGCCGAACCTGGAAGACATGGCGCTGATGGAGTCGGACCCCGGCGCCGTGCGCTCGCACGCCTACGACTGTGTCTGCAACGGCTGGGAGTTGTTCAGCGGCTCGATCCGCATCCACCAACGGGACGTGCAGGAGGCTGTCTTCCAGCGGCTCGGCATCGCCCCGGAAGAGGCGCAGCGCCGTTTCGGACACATGCTCGAAGCGTTCGAGTTCGGTGCGCCGCCGCACGCCGGCATCGGCGCCGGCATCGACCGCCTGCTGGCTGTCCTCCTGCGGGAGTCCGATATTCGTGAAGTAATCGCCTTCCCGAAGACGAAGTCGGCGTCCGATCCGATGACGGGCGCGCCGACGGCGATAAGCGACGAACAGCTGAACGAGCTGCACATCGCTCTTGCCATCGCGGACGAAGAGGCGGCCGGAGACGATGCGTGAGCGCTTGCTGTGCCAAACAGGGCGCTGATATCATGCGGCAAACCATGAACGTGCCGCCCGCCGTAACCCAGAGAGACACCTGGAGAATCTAATGGAGACCCGACGCCTTGTCCTGACGCTTACCGGCATCGCCGTGATGATGATTGTCGTCATCGGCGGCCTTGGGGCAATCTTGCTGGCGAGCGGCGGCGGCGACGACAGCACTGCCGGCGACGACGACGGCGACGACCTGGGCGCGCGCGTCGAGGGGGAGCTGCGGCTCTTCGGCCCCGACCCGATCACGCTCGACCCGGCCTGCGCCTCCGACGCCGGCTCCGCTGAGTACATCGTTGAGATCTTCTCCGGCCTCGTTTCGTTCGACCTTGACCTGAACCTCGTCCCTGACGTAGCCGAGGCCCTCCCGGATGTGAGCGACGACGGGACTGTGTACACGTTCCACCTTAGGAGCAACGTCCTCTTCCACGACAACTCGCGACCGGTGACGGCGGACGACTTCAAGTTCTCTCTGGAGCGCTCGCTGAACCCCGATACGCAGTCGACGGTTGGCGAGGTGTACCTCGACGATCTGGTTGGCGCGGCGGAGTTCATTGCCGGAAACGCCGACGAAGTGACCGGCATTCGCGTGATCGACCCGCAGACGCTGGAGCTTACGATCACCGAGCCCAGCGCTGTCTTCATCGACAAGCTGACATATCCAACGGCCTACGTCGTCGACCAGCGTGAGGTGGGGGACGCGACCTGCTTTGAGGGTAGCGGTTGGACGCTGACGCCGAACGGCACCGGCCCGTTCAAGCTGGCGGAGTGGGACCTGGGCCGCAAGATCGTGCTCACGGCGAACGAGCGCTTCCACCTGGAGCCGGCGCCGGCCCTGGAGCGCGTGACGTTCATCCTCTCTGGCGGATCCTCGTTCGTGATGTACGAAAACGATGAGGTCGACGTAACCGGGATCGGGATCAACAACATTGAGACCGTTCGCGATCCGAACGGCGACCTCAACGCAGACTTGCATGAGGGCCCAAGGCTCGACATCTTCTACATCGGCTTCAACACGCAGGAAGCGCCGTTCGACGACGCCAACCTGCGCAACGCCCTCTCGCTTTCGATCAACCGCGATTTCCTGGCGCGGGAGTTCCTGCTGGACCTGGTTACGCCGGCGAAAGGAATCCTGCCGCCGGGCATTGACGGCTACAACGAGGCGCTGCCCGAGATTCCATTCGACCCTGACGCCGCGCGGGACCTGCTGGAAATGGCGGGCGGCGCGGGCGTGATCGATGGCGCGACGATCCTCACGTCGGGGCAGGGGGCGACGCCCTCGGACATCCTGCAGGCGGTGCTGGCGATGTGGGAGCAGGAGCTGGGAGTCACGGTAACGATCGAACAGGAAGACTTCGGTCTTTTCCTGCGCGACATAGACGAGGGCAAGTTCCAGATGTTCTCTCTCGGCTGGATCGCTGACTATCCCGACCCGCAGAACTTCCTCGACATCAAGCTGCACTCGGAGAGCGCGAACAACGAGGCGGGCTACTCGAACCCGGATGTCGACTCGCTCCTCGACCAGGCAGACCGCGAGGCAGATGAGGCGACGCGCCTCGACCTCTATCAGCAGGCCGAAGTGATAGTCGTCGAAGATATGCCGTGGGCGCCGCTCTATCACGGCAAGGCGAGCTACCTGGTGAAGCCGTACGTTGAGGGCTTTGTTATTCCGCCGTTCGTGATCCCGAACCTGCGCTACGTAACGATCACCCGCTAAGATAACGGCGTCATGCCCGCGGGCCTCGCCACCTACATCATCCGGCGGCTCCTGTTGCTGCCGCTTATCCTCTTCATCGTCTCCTTCGCCACGTTCGCCCTGGGCCGCTATGCGCCGGTCGACTACGTTGAGATTCAGGCCGGCCCGCGCGCACAGCCGGAGACGATCGAGCGGATTCGCGAAGAACGCGGGCTGAACGACCCCGTGCCAGTGCAGTACGTGCGCTACATGGGCAACGCCCTTACCGGCGACTTCGGAATAAGCACTCGCTATCAGGGCTTTCCGGTGGCGGACGTGATCCTTCCACGTTTGTGGATCACGATGCAGTACAACATCGTGGTGCTCGTGCTCACCTTTTCGATCGGTCTGCCGCTCGGCACCTGGGCGGCGCTGCGCCGGGGGACGTGGCAGGACCCGTTATCGATCGGCGTCTTCCTCTTATTTGCGTCTGTGCCGGTGCTGATCTCAATTCCGCTGCTGCAGTGGTTATTCTCCGTCCAACTGGGGGTGCTGCCTTCGGGCGGCTGGTCGGAGGCGGAGTATCTGGGCGTCGAATTCGGCCTCTTCTCAAAACATGCCATCTTACCCATCCTGGCGCTCACCCTGCCCGGCGTCGCCGGCGTCGCGCGCTACATGCGTGGGCAGGTGATGGAGGTGCTGGACCAGGACTTCGTGCGCACGGCTAACGCCAAAGGGTTGAAGGCGAGCACGGTCGTCACGCGACACGTGGCGCGAAACGCCCTGCTGCCGATCGTCACGATACTGGGCTTCGAGCTGGCGGCGCTGATCGGCGGCTCGATCTTCATCGAGACGCTGCTTGGGATCCCGGGCATCGGGCTGCTAGCCTTTGAGTCGATCAAAACGCGCGACTACGACACGATCATGGCGATTGTCCTCATCGGCTCCACGGTGTTCATCCTGACGATGCTGGTGATCGATGTCGTCTACGGCTTCATCGACCCGCGGATCAGAGTGGAAGGCTCGATGTCGTGAGCTTCGCCGAGGCCGCACCCGCTCCGCTGGAGACTGAGACGAGGCAGAGTCCGAGCTTCCGGGCGTTGCGCCGGCTCATGCGCCGGCCGGTAGCCGTCGTGGCGATCATCATAATCGTCGTCATCTACGGTGCGGGAATAGTCGCGCCCTGGCTGGCGCCGTACGGGTTCAATGAGGCTGACTTCCAAAACCGCTATGCCTCGCCCTCGCTGGAGCACCCGCTTGGAACCGACAACCTGGGCCGCGACCTTCTCTCGCGCTCGATCTGGTCCGCGCAAACGACGGTGATCGTCTCGCTGGCGGCGATACTGACAGGCGGCCTCGTCCTGGGCGTTTCGGCCGGTCTGGCCGCCGGGTATGCGGGCGGGAGGACAGACTCGGTCATTATGCGGGCGGCCGATACATTCGCCTCGGTGCCGACGATCCTGCTCGTGCTGATTATTACGGCGACCCTGCTTCCGCGTGTCATCGACCTGGCGCGCGATGTAGAGGACTTAACAGGGGCGGACTGGATCGTGAGCTCTGGCGCGCCCAGCTACTTCCTCGTTTTCGGCGCCCTGGCGATCTTTGGCTGGACGGGAATCGCGCGCGTCGTCCGCTCACAGGTGCTTTCGCTGCGGCAGGAACCCTACATCACCGCCGCGCGCGCGTCTGGAGCCGGTACGACGCGGATACTCTTCGTCCACCTGCTGCCGAACCTGACGAACCTGCTCCTGGTCGCGTTTACGCTCTCGATGGGCGCGCTGGCAACGGCGGAGGTGGGCCTGACGTTCCTGGGCATCGGCGTGCAGCCGCCGCACCCCAGCTTCGGACTGATGATCTCGGAGGGGGTCGGCCTCAGCAACGTCCGCGAGCACCCGATCCTGATAATCGTTCCGGGTACGTTTATAGTGCTTCTCGTGATGTCGTTCAATCTGCTTGGCGACCAGCTCACCGACGTCCTCTCTCCGCGCCATCGCTAGCGTATAATCCGGCCCGGCATGGAAGGATCACTTGAGGCGGCGGACACCGCGTTCATCGACGAGCAATGGCGCAGGCTCTGGGGCCTGCCGGTCGTCTCGCTGGAGCGCGACTACCAACCGACGGACGTCGAGGGCTTGGTGTACCGGGATGATGGTGGGGCGCCGCAGGGCCTCGTCACCTGGCACGTAGAAGGTGACCGAGCCGAGATCGTGACGGTCGACGCTTTCGAGCAAGGCCGGCATGTCGGCGGCCGCTTGCTGAACGGCGCCGAGGAGGAGCTGCGCCGCCGGGGCGTGGGGCAGGCGACGATCAGGACGACGAACGACAATCTGCGCGCGATCGCCTTCTACGTGCGCCATGGTTACCGGATCGTCGCCGTTCACCTCGACGCGATGGAGCGCGTGCGGCAGCTCAAGCCGGAGGTGCCGGAGACCGGCCAGGACGGCCTACCTCTGCGGGACGCCATCGAGCTGGCGAAGGAGCTATAGGGCATGCCCAGCGAGATCAGCTTCGAACGGCTGACCCGGGCCGACCTGCCACTTCTGCACCGCTGGCTGAACACAGCCGAAGTGGCGCTGTTCTACGGCATCGGAGACGACAACCACAAGAACCCGACGATGGACGAGGTAATCAATGAGTACGAAGAAAACTTCGTCCCCGATCCGAAGAACCAGGCCTTCGTGATTCACCTGGACGGCCGACCGGTCGGCTACATCCAGTGCTACCGCATCGGCGACTATCCGGACTACGCGAAGGAGCTGGGCGAGGACCCGGCCGCCTGGGCGATCGACATCTTCATCGGCGAAGACATTCGCGGACGCGGCATCGGCTCACGCGCCATCGATCAACTGGTGGAGGAGCAGATCTTCTCGCGGGCGGACGTCACGACCTGCCTTATCTCCCCCGATCCCGAGAACCAGCGTGCGAAGCGAGCATACGGCAGGGCGGGCTTCCGCTACGTGAAGACGGTGTGGGTGGAGTCGGAGAAGGGCTACGAGTACGTGATGCGGCGCGACCGCGGCGACGACGCCTGAGGCTTGTCCGCGCCGCCGCGAAGTGCGGATTTCGGCGTGTCATTACGCCTCGTTCGTACCTGACCCCCATGCTACAATCGAACACGTGAAGGTCTCGACGCAACGCTTGCCTGAGAGCCAGATTCTCATCGAAATCGAAGTCGACGGGAAGCAGATGGAGCGCTCGATGGATCGGGCTTACCGCAAGCTCGTTACGCGCATCGATGTTCCGGGCTTCCGTAAGGGGAAGACGCCCCGCGCCATGCTGGAACGCCACATCGGCCACGAGAGGTTGCTCCAGGAGGCGATCGATCTCCTCGTGCCGGAGGCCTACAACCAGGCCCTCGAAGAGAACGAGATCGACGCCATCGACCAGCCTCAGATCGAGATGACGGGCTCTGAGCCCCTGTCCTTCAAGGCGACCGTGCCGGTGCGCCCGACGGTCGACCTCGGCGATTACAAGGCGCTACGGGTCCCTCTTGAACCGGTCGAAGTCGATGAGAAGGACGTGGAGCAGTCTGTCGAAGAGTTGCGTCGGCGCTACGCGGTGCAAGAGCCAGTCGACCGTCCCGTTGCTGTCGGCGACATCATCCGCGCTTCTGTGCGCATGGTCGTTGATGAGCGCGAGGTCTACAACGACGATGACGTGGAGCTGCACCTGCGCGAGGGCCAGACGATCATGCTAGAAGGCTTCGTCGAGGCGCTCGTCGGCGCGAAGAAGGGCGAACCACTTGAGGTCGCCCTCGAAATGCCGGAGGACGGTGGCGGCCAAATAGCGGGGAAGACCGTGAACGTCAGCGTCACTGTCAAGGAAGTCAAGAACGAAACACTGCCAGAGCTCGACGACGAGTTCGCGAAGAGCGCCGGCGAGGGCTTTGCCACGCTGCTCGAACTGCGCGACCGCCTGCGGAACGACATCAAGGAGCGCCTCGAAGCGCAGGCCAAAGAGGACTACCGGGAGAAGGTCATCGGCACGCTGGCGGACGCCGCCGGGACGATCGAGTTTCCGCCGATCATGGTCGACCGTGAGGTCGATCGTCTGATCCGCGAACAGGCGCGCAACAGCGGTGTCGAGGTCAAGCGCTATCTGGAGCTGGTCAAGCAGACACCGGAGCAGATACGGGAAGAAGTCGGACCGGCGGCCTCCGAACGAGTGCGCCGCTCTCTGGCTCTCGCCGAGCTGGCCGACGCCGAGGGAATCGAAATCGGCGACGCCGAAATCAGCGCCGAGATCGACAACATCATCCAGCAGGCCACCGGCGGAGACGAAGAGCAGGCCGAGCGCTACCGCCGCGTCTTCGACTCGGAGGAGGCGCGTGCTTCGCTGGGCAACTCGCTGCTCACGCGCCGCACGCTGGACCGGCTGGTGGATATAGCAAGCGACGGCGCCGCCACGAAGGCTGACAGCGCTGAAAAACCGAAGGCCAAGGCGAGCGCCAAGAAAACAACGAAGGCTAAAGCTCCGTCTACCAAGAAGAGCACCAAAGCGAAGAAGACCAAGACCGAAACTGAGACCGAAGAGGAGGACTCGTGAGCCACGACATTCAGAACATCATTCCATACGTTGTCGAGCAGGGCGCGCGGGGCGAGCGCGCGTACGATATTTTCTCGCTCCTCCTCAAGGAGCGCATCATCTTTCTGGGGACGCCGATCGACGACCAGATCGCGAACGTGATCATCGCCCAGCTTCTCTACCTCGACCGCGAGGATCCGGACAAGGATGTCAACATGTACATCCACTCGCCCGGTGGCGTGGTCAGCGCTGGGCTGGCAATCTACGACACGATGCAGCTGATGAAGAGTGACGTGGCGACGATCTGCGTCGGCAGCTGCGCCAGCATGGGCACCGTTCTTCTCTGTGCGGGGGAGAAGGGCAAACGCTATGCCCTGCCCAACAGCACGATCCACATTCACCAGGCGATCATCCACGGCCTCGGCGGCCAGGCGACGGACGTCGAGATCCACGCCAAAGAGGTGCTTCGCCAGAACCAACTGATCCGCGATATCCTGGCCAAACATACCGGCAATGACATCGAGCAGATCATCAAGGATACCGACCGCGACTTCTTCATGGACGCCAACCACGCGAAGGAATACGGCCTGATTGACGAGGTGCTGCAGTCGACCGCGCCTAAGAAAGAGAAGGAAAAGGCCGGGACGAACAGCGACGGAGCGAAGGCCTAGAGGCGATGGCGGCCAAAGGCAAAGGCGGCAGCGGCAACAAGATCAGCTACGACTGCTCGTTCTGCGGCAAGAACCAGGACCAGGTGCGGCGCTTGATCGCCGGGCCCGGCGCGGTCTACATCTGCAACGAGTGCGTCGAACTGTGCCGCGAGATCGTGCAGGAAGACGACTCCACCGGTGCGGTCAAGGCCAAAGAGCCGCTGCAGCGTATCCCGCCGCCCAAGGTGATCTACGAACAGCTGAGCGAGTACGTCATCGGCCAGGAGCAGGCGAAGAAGGTCCTCTCCGTCGCCGTCTACA
>CBDTZZ010000013.1:0-10847 GCA_965365035.1 uncultured bacterium
GGCCAACCTACGGTCCGGTGGCGAACAGTTGCTATCGAAGCTCGAAGGGCTGCCGGAAGGGGCGCTCGATTCTGGCTGCTAGGAGAACGGCTGGAACGGCCGCCAGGTGCTCGCTCACATTGCGGCGATCGAGTGGACGTATCCCCGCCTCATCGACATCGCGCGCAATGGCCCTCCGGAGAAAAAGCCGAAGGCACCTGCGGCGTCCAGGCCGGCAAAGGGCGGCATCAACAGCTACAACGACCGCCAGATCGCGCGCTATGCCCACGCCACCACCGCCGAGCTGCTCGACATCTTTCGCAAGAACCGCGAGACGACAATCAGCACGATAGAGGCTACAGAGGACGAGCTATTCGCGACGGAAGTAAAGACTGCCGGCGGCATCGAAGGCTCGCTGGCGACAGTCTTGAATTTCGTCGCCGTGATGCACGTCGGCACTCACGTCAACGATGTGCTCGACGCCGCCAACAGGGCGCAGGCCCCGAGCTAAGGAGCAACAATGTCTACTCGCGACCGGATACGCATGACAGAGACCGAGGTCGACGCGTTCCTCGAGGAGCAGCGAACGATGTCGATCGCTACGATCGGAGCAGACGGGCGGCCGCACGTCGTGGCGATGTGGTACGCGTTCGTCGAGGGCGCTCTCTGCTTCTGGACGTTCGCCAAGTCGCAAAAGATCGTCAACCTGCGCCGCGACAACCGCATCACCTGCCTCGTCGAGGACGGCGACGTCTACGCCAACCTGCGCGGCGTCGAGCTGATCGCCCAGGCGCAGATGACCGACGATGCAGACGAGGTGCTCAAGTTCGGCCTCGCCGAGTCCGTGCGCTACCAGAACATGCCGGTGAACGACGCGATGATCGCCGCCGTGAAGAAGATGGCCAGCAAGCGAGTGGTCGTTCGAGTCGAGATCGAGCGCGTCGTGTCCTGGGATCACCGCAAACTCGGCGGCAAATACTGACGATGGCCGCTCCGAAGGTGCTCACGGAACGGCGCGACAGCGCGTTCGTCGTGACGATCAACCGGCCGGAAGTCCGCAACTGCGTCGACGGAGAAACCGCCGGGCTACTGGAAGCAGCGACGGAGGAGTTCAAGAGCGACGACGACCTGGCAGTGATGATCCTGACTGGCGCCGGCGAGAAGGCGTTCTGCTCGGGCGCCGACCTCAAGAACATCGACTCGCTGATCACGCGACCGGGCGCGGGCAAGTCCGGCCCCATGGGACTCTCCCGCATCACCGACGTCGGCAAGCCCGTGATTGGCGCGATCAACGGCTACTGCACGGCGGGCGGGCTGGAACTCGCCTGCTGGTGCGACTTTCGGATCGCCTCGGCGGACGCCCAGTTCGGCGTCCTGAACCGGCGCTGGGGCGTGCCGCTGGCAGACGGCGGAACGCAGCGCCTGCCGCCGATCGTCGGCATGGGCAACGCTCTCTACCTGATCGTAACCGGTGCGCAGATCGGCGCCGAGCACGCCCTGCGCATGGGCCTGGTCCAGGAAGTCGTGCCGAATGGGACGGCCGTCAGCCGGGCGGTGGAGATCGCCAACACGGTGGCCACTTACCCGCAGACGGCGATGCGCAACGACCGCCGCGCTGCCCTCGACGCCTTCAACCTGCCGATCGACCAAGGCCTGCGCCACGAGGTCGACGTGCACGCCGACAGCCTCGCCGACCCCGCCATGCGCGACTGGCTGGCCCGCTTCGCGAAGGGCGAGCGTCCGACGCCCATTACGCCGCCAGACCAAGGGTAGCGAGCCGCCCGGCACGCGCGTTATAGTCGCCTTCAGTACCAGCGTAGCCGTAGCAGGAGTACGACATGCGCCCCGTCCACGCCCCCAAGCTGACCTTTACGCGAGCGATTCTTCGCCCCGTCCTCATCGCCGCCGCCGCCGGCGCACTCCTGATATTCGCCGCCGCGGCGCCCGTCGTCCCGGGCACGAACACCGCGCGGGCCGTCGGGCCCGTCGTCACCAGAGCCGACGACCCGGCACCCGACGGCTGCGACCCCAGCGACTGCTCGCTCCGAGAAGCGATCGAGAGTACCACCGGCAGCGAGACCATCTCGTTCAACATTCCGGGGGCAGGGCCGCACGTCATTCAACCGACGAGTGAACTCCCGGGGCTCGTTGACTCCGTGTCCATCGACGGCTATACGCAGCCCGGCGCGAGCCCGAATACGGCCGCCGCCTGGCAGCCAGGAAACGCCTCGCTGAAGATCGTCCTCGACGGGTTGTTGGCCGAGCCAGGCGACAACGGCCTCACAATCGGCGGGCCGGCCGTGCTCATTCGCGGCCTCGTCATACAGAACTTCCCCGGCAACGGCATCATGGTCCTCGCGTTCGCCAGCGGCTCGATCCGTGGGAACTACCTCGGCACGGATCCCACGGGCACCGTCGCAGCGCCCAACGCTGGCTCCGGCGTAAACGTACACGGATCTGGCAGCGCGATTGGTGGGTCGTCGCCCGCCGATAGGAACCTGATATCAGGAAACGATGTGGACGGCATCCAAATGGCCGGTGAGGGAACGATCCTTATCGCTGGCAACTTCATCGGCACCGATATCACGGGCAACGCTTCGCTGCCGAACGGCGGCGATGGCGTGCACCTGAAAGACGGATTGGGCAGCCTGATAGGGAACTCTGACTCCGGTGCCGGTAATCTGATCTCGGGCAACGGAGGCAACGGGCTGACGATGGGAGGTCCGGGCGTGCACGGAGTCCTCGTGCGCGCTAACCGCCTCGGCACAGCCGGCGATGGCGCGACTCCCCTGCCCAACTCCGGCCACGGTATCTACCTGGCGCTGGGCGCCTTCGGCAACACTATCGGCGGCGTCTCGATGGCCAATTGGAACACGATCGCCTTCAACGGCGGCGCTGGCGTTGCACTGGCCATAAGCGCCGGCGTCGACAACTACCTCGACCCGAATATTACCCACTCAAACGTTGGCCTCGGCGTAGACCTGAAGGACGACGGCGTCACGCCGAACGACCTGGACGACCTCGACACCGGCCCGAACGACGTCATGAACTTCCCGATCGTGACACGAGCCGAGGTCGTCGACGGTTTCCTGGAGGTCGAAGGCACGCTGAACACGGAACCGTCTTTCATCTTCATCTTCATCTTCGCCAACAGTGAGTGCGACCCGACCGGCTTCGGCGAAGGCGAGCGATTCCTGGACGAGGAAGTCGCCGCGGGCGTCGGCCCCAACCGCACATTCTCGGCGTCCATCCCGCTCGCCGAACAACCCGTCTTCGATGGCGAGGTCATCACGACTTCCGCATCGAACCCGGAGAGCACCTCAGAGTTCTCGGAGTGCGTGGCGATAGACGGCGCGCCTTCGCCGACGCCCACACCGGCGCCGACGCTGGAGGGCACCCCACGAACATGGGGCGACTTGGACTGCACTAACGGAATCAATACGGCCGATGTGCTGAAGGCGTTGCGTGTGGACGCCGGATTGGAAAACACACAGCCGCCGGGCTGTCCGGTGATCGGCGAAGAGGTGGAGGTCAATGGCGCCACCCGAATCTGGGGCGACGTCGACTGCAGCACGGCGCTGAACCTGCTGGACTCTCTCAAGATCCTGCGAATTGACGCCGGACTGACTGTTGACCAGCCTGCCGGCTGCCCAGGCATGGGCGAACTGGTATTCGTCGTCATCTAGCCCGCCGGCTTGACGGGCGGCTGCGATCGCCTACGATAGAGCGCGCTATGCCTGCGCCAGGATCACAGTGGACCTTGAGCTAGCCGGACGTGTCGCCATCATCGGCGGCGCGTCACAGGGCATCGGCCGGGCGTCGGCACTGGCGCTGGCGGCGGAGGGTTGCGACGTCGTCCTGGCTTCGCGCCACGAGGACACCCTCAGCGAGGCCGCCGCCGAGGCCGCCAAGAGCGGAACGCAGGTGCTCGCAGTGCCGGCCGACCTCACCAGCGAGCAGGACGCGGAGCGCCTCGTGGCCGCGACGGTCGAGCGCTTCGGGCACATCGACGCCCTCGTCACAAGCATCCACTTTTCGCCGCGCGGCACCGATGACGCCGACTGGCAGGAGTCGTTCGACGTGCTCTTCATGCCGGCGGCGCGGCTGACGCGGCTGGTGACGCCGCACATGGCGAGCGGCGGCGCGATCGTCCATCTGTCGTCGATCTGGGGCAAGGAATCCGGCGGCCGGCCGGGGTACAACGCCATGAAAGCGGCGTTGATCAGCCACGCCAAAGCGATGGCGCGCGAACTCGCCGGCGCCGGCATCCGCGTCAACACGGTCGCGCCGGGGTCGGTCAGCGCGCCGGGCGGCACGTGGTGGAAGCGTCAGCAGGAGGAGCCGGAGGCGATGGAGCGATTCGTGGCGGAGAATATACCGCTGGGGCGCTTCGGCACGGCAGAAGAGATCGCCAACGTCGTCACCTTCCTCTGCTCGCCGAAGGCTTCGTGGGTAACGGGCGCGACAGTCGTCGTCGACGGCGGCCAGAGCCACGCCAACGCGTGATGGCCTCGGACCGCAGCCTGCCCGACGGCCTACGCATTCGCCGCTACGAGGCGGCCGACAACGACCAGGTGTGGGCGCTGCACTGGGAAGGCGTCCTGGGCACCACGCGCGACTATCCGAAGGTCGACCCGAAGTACGACGAGGACCTGACGCGCCTTGAGGAAGTGTACCTGGGTGAGGGTGCCAACTTCTGGGTCGTCGAAGCGTCGGACGGACTCGTGGCGATGGCCGCCATCAGCCGCGTCGACGCGACGACCGGCCGCTTGCGCCGCATGCGCGTGACCAAGGCCTGGCGGCGAAAGGGCGTAGCTAAGGCGCTCCTCGACGAGGCGATCGACTTCTGCCGCACCCAGGGCTACGAGCGCTTGATCCTGGACACGACTGAGCACCAGACGGCGGCCCAGAGGATGTACGAAAGTGCCGGCTTCGCGAAGCTAGGTCAGCGCTCACTCGGACCGTTCACGATTTACGACTACGCGCTCGAGCTGGCCTGAGCCGCGCCTAGAGGTCGGTCGAGATGCCGATGATGCGGCCGATGATGAACGTCACCGTCGCCGCCGCCGCGCCGATGCCAACCTGGCGGGCACCGCTGTAGAGCGCGCTGCGTCCGGTGAAGAGCGAGACCCCAGCTCCGAGGACGAAGAGCGCCACGGCGCTGAGGGCGGCGCTGGCGACGATGTAGGGCGTACTGGCATCGCCGAAGAGGAAGGGGATCACGGGCACGGAGGCGCCGACCGAGAAGGCCAGGAACGAACCGATCGCTGCGCCCCACGGCGCACCGAGCTGAGACGGGTCGAGACCCAGTTCCTCACGCACGAGAGTGTCGAGAGCGATCTCTGGATCCTCCATCAGGCGCGCCGCAGTGAGGTCCGCCTCTTCCTTGCGCAGGCCCTTCGCCTGGTAGATCAGCGACAGCTCGCGCTCCTCTTCTTGCGGCGAAATCTCAAGCTCCTGACGCTCCAGGTCGATCTGGCGTTCGAACAGCTCACGCTGGGAGCGCATCGAGACGTATTCGCCCGCGGCCATCGAGAAGGCGCCGGCGAGGAGGCCCGCGACGCCGGCCAACAGCACAATGCTGCTATCCGTCTGCGCTCCGGCGAAGCCCATCACCAGCGCCAGGTTGGAGACAAGGCCGTCGCTGGCCCCGAAGATGCTGGCCCGCAGCGTCCCGCTTCCAGCCGAACGGTGCCAGCTCTCGCGAGTGAGGATGGCTTCTGAAGGCTCGGCGTCCCCGGATCGCTCCAGGCGTGACATCGTGCGCCTGTGCTCGCGCTCGTCCGGCGCCATCGCCTGGGCGGCCGCGTCTTGTCCCATGTAGGCGACAAACGCCCCGGCTTCCATCGAGCGCACGATCGGCAGCATGGAGCGCACGCCGAAGATGCGGGCGCCGACGCCAATCATCCGCGCTTTGACGCTGGGGCCGTGCTCTTTCGGCTCTACGCCGGCATCACGCAGCTTCTGCCGCCAGACTTCGGCGTGGTTCTCCTCAACCTCGGCCAGCTCCTCGAACAGCTTGCGGCGCGACGGTGATTCTTCTAGCTCCGCGAGCATGCGGTAGACGGCGATGCCATCGATCTCGGTGTCGAAGTTCTCCCGGTATCGCTTGATCGCCTTTTCGGGAGTCTCTTCTTCTGGCGGCGTGGCTTCAGGGGACATGATTTGGATGCAGTGTAGCGCGGCGATCGTCGGTGAGTACACGTCCGTCCGGGCGTTAGACGTGGCTGAGGGCGCCGCCCTCGACCCAGACGACCTGCCCGGTGAGGTAGGCCGAGACGTCAGACGCGAGGTAGACGGCGATGCCGGCGATCTCGTCCGGCCTGGCGAGGCGCTTGTAGGGCAGGTAGCGTTCCAGCTTCGCCCGCGACTCGTCGTCGCCGGCCATCGCCATGCCTTCCGTCCAGCCTGCGCCGATGGCGTTGACGCGAACGCCGTCGCGGGCCCACTCCAGCGCCAGCGCACGGGTCAGGTTAAGCACGCCGGCCTGCGCCGAGCAGTAAGCGGCACCGTTCGCCAGTCCGCGCTCACCGAGCACAGAAGCGACGTTGATGATGCTGCCGCCCGGATGATCCTCCGCGAGCATCCGCTGACCGACGGCCCTGGAGGCGAGGAACGGCCCTCCCAGGTTGACGTCGAGAACGCGGCGCCACTCCGCGAAGTCGGTCTCCGGCGCCGGCTTGGCGAACGGCAGGTCGTGCGCGTTCACGAGCACCTCGAGGCCGCCCAGCTCGCCGACAGTGCGCTCGACGAGCGCGTTTACGTCCGCCTCGTCCGCGGATTCGATCGCCTGCGCGAATCCCTTGCGGTCCAGCGCCCAGATCTCGTTTGCACACGAGTTGGCGGCCGTCTCCTCGTCCTTCGAGGGCGTCGTGGTGGCCACCGCGACGTCTGCTCCGGCCTCCGCCAGCGCGACGGCGATTGCGCGGCCGATCGCGTTCGAGGCGCCGATCACCAGCGCCCGCTTGCCGTCGAGCGCGAACTGCTCGCGCATCAGGAGTCCTCCGGGAGTGGTACGAGTGGCGCGAACCCGGTCGGCGCGTGGCCGCCGGCGAGCCCACCACCGTCAAGCACGATCGCCTGTCCGTTCATATAGGACGTCAGGCCGGAGGCGAGAACCACGACCAGCGGTCCGAGTTCCTCGTCCTCGCCCAGGCGGCCCATCGGCGTGTACTTGCCGTTGCGCCAGAACTCGCTCATCGCAGCGTTACCGTGGGGGAAAAGGCCCGGCGCGATCAGGTTGGCCTGGATGTCCGGCGCGTAGGTCATCGCCAGAGCGCGTGTGAAGTTGACGAGTCCAGCCTTGGCCGAAGTGTAGATGAAGTTGTCGCGGGCCGCGCGGAACCCGAAGCCGGAGGTCACGTTGATGATCTTGCCGCCACCCCCTTCGAGCATGTGCGGGATCGCCGCCCGTGAGCAGTGCATCGCTCCGGTCAGGTTCGTGTCGAGGCCGACGCGCCATTGATCGTCGGCGATGTCGGTCAGCGTGTTGCCCATCCCGGCCGTGGCGCCGCCGGCGTTGTTGACCAGGATATCGATTTGCCCGTATTCCGATATCGCTGACTCGATCATCGCGCCGACGGAGCTTGAGTCTGTCACGTCGCAGGAAACCCAGAGCGCCGCCCCGCCGCTGGAACGAACGAGATCCGCCGTCTCCTCGAGCTGCGACTGCGTGCGCGCGGTGAGGACAAGGTCCGCACCGGCGTCGGCAAGAGCCAGCGCCATCGCCCGGCCAAGGCCACGGCCAGCGCCGGTGACGATGGCCACCTTACCGGTGAGGTTTAGCTTATCGAGGACGGACATCGGGCCTCCTGCTCCTGGCGTATGTGACGTTGCCGAGGGCTCAGCTTACGGCTAAGCCTCCTCGCCAGCAACCGACCGAACCACCGCGCCCGCGTCATCGGCGACGACGTAGACACCGCCGCCCGTCCGCTTCATTTCGCGACGCGCGAGTGGCTCCGCGATGCCCTGGATCGTAGCGACGCCCGTCGCATCGACGAAGGCGTCGAGGCCGCCGAGCGTCTTCCCGACCTGCCGCACCATGATGCGTAGCGCCGCCTGGTTCGAACCGTCGATCGCCTGGCTCATCGCCGCCCCGAGCCTTCGCGACAGACGCTGGGCGCTGAACGCGGCGTCAGCGTCCACCGTCGAGGCAACGAGCGCCAGAGTCGCGCCGGCGTCCGCCAGCGCCTGTGCGCATTCGCGGCCGAGCGCGGTCTCAGCGCCGAGCACGATGACGCGCTTGCCCGCGAGCGCTGCCAGCCGCTTAGCCTCCGGAGCGACTAAAAGCTTCGTACACGTGGTGGATACCATGGAGACCGATCGAGCTGGCGAGGATGTCCGAAACGGGCACACTGTCGGAAAGGAAGCGGCGTTTGGCCTGCAGCTGCTCGTCCGGCAGGTTCTTCACGTAGTCGATCAGCTCGCTGTAGTTTGTTTCGAACGCCTGCATGATCTGGGCGGGCTCCATGCCCTCCATCTGACCGACTGCCTGCGCGTTCATGGCGTTGATGTCCAGGCCGGCGCCGATGTCCGTGTCCTCGGATGCGTTCGCCAGGCCCGCGCCTAGTTGCGGCACGATCTTCGCCGTCGCCGCCAGGTGACTGTAAACCTGCCTCGGCGTCCAGCCGCTTTCGCGCTTGGCGTCCCACTCGCCCTCGGCGTACAGGGAAGTCGTGCGCTTGCCCTCCCGCACCGTCAGTTCGAGCGCCTGGATGATATCTTCGCGATTGGCCATGTCTCCTCCTTCTGTCTGTGGCGGATTCTAGCGCGCGCTAGACTAGATTGGAAAGAGACCGCGGTCACAGTCGCCGGCTGGCCCTTAGTTCTCGTCGTAGAAGCGCACTGCCGCCTGGACGCCGGCGCCCTTGTCCAGGCCCACGCCGAGCTTTAGAAGCTCCGTCTCCAGCGCGAAGAGCAGGCCAAGCACGTTCTGCGGCGTCGAGTTGTAGCCCATCAGGCCGATGCGCATGATCTTGCCGGCGAGGTCGCCGATACCACCGCCGACCTCGATGTTGTGCTCGTTCAGCAGGCCCCGACGCAGCTTTGGTTCATCCACACCATCCGGCACGCGCACCGTCGTCAGCGGCGGCAGGCGATAGCCTTCCTGCGCGTGCAGCGTCATGCCCATCGCGTTCAGGCCGGCAGTGAGGGCGTCGGCGTTGCGCTTGTGGCGGACGATGCGCGCCTCGATGCCTTCTTCGAGCACGATGCGCAATCCTTCACGCAGCGCGTAGAGCATCGTCATCGGCGGCGTGTGGTGGTACATGCGCGTGGTGCCGCCACCCCAGTAGCGGCCGAGGATGTTGAGGTCGACGTAGAAGCTGAGGACCGGTTCTTTGCGCGCCTGGATCACCTTCATCGCAGCCTCGGATACCGTCAGCGGCGCCATGCCCGGCGGGCCGGACAGGCACTTCTGGGTGCCTGAGTAGCAGAGGTCGATTCCCCAGTCGTCGATCCTCAGTTCACAGCCCGAGAGGCTAGTGACGGCGTCGACTAGGAGCAGTGCGCCGGCCTCGTGTGTGATGTGCGATATCTCTTCCAGCGGTTGCAGGATGCCGGTGCTCGTCTCGCCGTGCACGATCATCACGGCCTTCACGCGTCCCGCCTTCTTGAGCGCCGCCGTGATCTGCTCCGGCTCGATGATCCGTCCCCATTCAGCTTCGACCGTGAAGACGGTGCCGCCGCAGCGCTTCGCCATGTCGGCCATGCGGGTGCCGAAGAAGCCGTTCATGCAGACGATGACATTGTCTCCCGGCTCCGTGATGTTGTAGATGGCCGCCTCCATGCCGGCGGTGCCCGTGCCGGAGATCGCCATCGTCATGTCGTTCTCCGTGCGGAAGGCTGTGCGCAACGGCCGCTGCGTGTCGTCCATCAGCTGGATGAACACCGGGTCAAGGTAGCCGATGACCGGCTGCATCATCGACCGGTAGACGCGCGGGTGCACGTTGGACGGCCCGGGGCCGAGGAGCTGCCGGTGCGGCAGGTTCAGTTCGCCAAGTGGTTCAGTGGTCATGGTGCGTCATTTGACGTCCGGCATCGTCTCGGTCGCCTCGCGCGCGGTCTCTAGGGCCCGCACCTCCGCCTCGCAGAACGCCTTCAGGCCCTGCATGTCTCGCTCGGCGTGCCCTTTTGTATTGCGGATGAAGATGGACTTCGCGATTTGACCAGCGATGGGGATGCCGGTATTGAACGAGTAGTAGATGGCAGCTCTGGTACCCGACGAAGACGGCTTTACCTCGACGGTGAAGTAGGCCTCGTTGACGAGTGGCAGGTTCCAGAGCCTCTCTGTCCGGCGTCGCCCGGCTTCGTCGACCGCGACGACGAGGTGCACCATTTTGATGCCGCCTCCGTGAAGGCAAGTGTGGACACTGCCGACTTTGCCGTACTCGCCGCTGAGCGGTTCCAATTCGCGTAACGTGGGCCCCCATTGCGGGGCCTTGTTGCGATCCGATGCGACGCGCCACACGATATCCGGTGGCGCCTCTATCTCGGCCGTTGCCACCACATCAGCGTCCTCCTCCGAGATGTACACCTCGCGGCTTTTCTCGAACTCCTCGCGCACCGGCTGCAAGTCCAGGTAGAGGTACTCCACGGCGCCAATGTGCTCGTAATCGTCGCGGCCCGCCGTAGTGGGCAGGCCGGACGCCCGAGCTACCTCCGCCAGGGGCGTGGTCAGGAGGGCGTATTCGCGCAGAGGAACGCCGTTCTTCAGAAGGCGGTGAGCGACGACGATGTCCGGCCCGATGAGCTCCTTGCGGCCGGCGATCTTCTGGGTGTCGAACTCGCCACTGTGGACCACGAACTTGAGAGTGAGGTCGCCGCTGCGATCGCAGAACCACTTGCGCCCGACGATCACGCCCAGCCGC
>CBDTZZ010000014.1:0-10600 GCA_965365035.1 uncultured bacterium
CACGGCGGTTTCCCCGGGTGTGATCAATCGCCCTGCCCCGCCACAGATGAGTCTCAGACCGCACGAAGGAGCGTCCCCATGGCAGACAACGACGAAGGCCAGGAAGAGGGCCAGGAAGACGAGGGCCAGGAAGAGAAAGGTGGAGGTGGGAAGAAGCGCCTCATTGGCCTCGCCGCGGCCATCGGCGCCGGCGTCGCAGCGCTCGCGATCTGGAAGAAGCGCAGCGGTGGCGACGATGACGACGACGATGACGACGACGAAGACGACATCTAGACCGCCGGTTCACTACTCTGGCTACGAATTCACCGCCCGACTTTCTCTCCTGATGGAGATCGTTTGGCTTGGACACTCCTCCTTTCGCATTCGTGCGCGCGAAGCGACCGTCATAACGGATCCCTGCCCGCCATCCACCGGCTACGTCATCGGCAAGCCCACGGCGGACATCGTCTCGCTAAGTCACGCCCACGATGACCATACTTACCTCAAGGCCGTCGCCGGCAAGCCGACCGTCCTCGACGGTCCGGGGGAATATGAAATCTCCGGCGCGTTTCTGACCTCGATACCCACGTACCACGATGGGGAGATGGGCGGCGAGCGAGGCAAGAATCTGGTCTTTGTGATCGAGATGGAGGGCATCAAGATCTGCCACCTGGGTGACCTGGGACACGCTCCCACAGCCGACCAGGCGGAGGGCATGACCGGCGCTGACGTTCTCTTGATCCCCGTCGGCGGCGATTCGACGATCGACGGCGCCAAGGCGGCAGAGATCGTCCCCATGCTCGACGCCCGCATCGTGATCCCGATGCACTACAAAACACCCGTCACCAAGGGCGACCTGGAGTCGGCTGACCGCTTCCTCAAAGAGATGCAGGCAAGCGCCGTCCAGTCGCAGCCGAAGCTCTCGCTCAGCTACAACACGGTCCCCTCGGACACGCAGGTGCTGTTGCTGGACTACCGCGGCAAAAACGCCTAGAGCCGGCCGCGCAGGACGAAGTGGGCCGCGCCCGCGTCGCTCAGCGCTTCGCCAGGCACCCTGTTGCCGTCGTCGCCGCGGTGTATGCCCGTTGGGGCTGCCCAAGGCCCACCGCTACTCAGAAACCGCTCCTGGAGCGTTACGAAGGGGACTCCGACGTGAAGCGACGGAGATCACGTCTGCTGAGGGTCGAAGGCGAGCAAGAACAGCGCCGTCGTGGCGGCAGGGTGCGGTTGTCTTGCGGGGGGCTACGGTAGGTAGCCGAGTGGGTTGACGGGGACGCCGCCGGCCCAGAGTTCGAAGTGCAGGTGCGCGCCGGTCGAGTAGCCAGTGCTGCCCAGCGCGCCTACGGTTTCGCCCTGGTTCACCCACTGCCCCTGAGCAACCCAGATGTCCGAGAGATGCGCGTATGTCGTGCGGAAGCCGTTGCCGTGGTCGACGATAACGTGATAACCGAGGCCCCAGCTGTCCCAGGCTGCCAGGACCACAGTGCCGCTGGCGGCAGCGGCGATCGGGGCGCCCCAGTTGCCGAAACCGTCGAGGTCGATGCCTTTGTGGTAGCTATAGCCGGTCGACTCACCGAAATATGTTGTCACCGGGCCGTAGTACGGCCAGATGAATCCAACGCTGGCCACTGGTGCTGGTGCGGGGGCCGGCTCTGGCGCCGGCGGGTCGTAGTCGTCGCTCGCTGGCACCGGGCCTGGGACGGGCGCTGTGTCTTCCACAGGCACGGGCGCGGCCGTCGGCGGCGGCACCCCACCCGGGATAACCAGCACCGTACCGTCGATCAGGCTGTCCGGCGAAGTCAGGGCGTTCGGCTCGAAGCTGATTATTGAGTCGATGGTGACATCGTAGTAGGCGGCGATGTCGCCCAGCGTGTCACCAAGCGTGACGTTGTACACGATTCCGTCGACGCTGGGGACGACTAGCGTGCTGCCAATGTAGAGGAGATCCGGGTCGGCACTGACCAGGGGATTGTTCCAGAGCAGGTAGGACTCGCTGATGCCGTAGTTGGTAGCGATCCCGCCCATCGTATCGCCCGGCTGAATGGTGTAGGTGAAGAACGAAGGAGCCGGCTCGGGGGCGGTGGTAGCGACCGCCTCTTCAGTCGGCTCCGGCTCCGGGGCGGGGGATGCCGTGGTGGCGGCGATCTCAGCCTCGTGGCGAGCAATCAAGGAGGGCACCGTCGAGATGAGGGCCGCGGGCTTCAGATAGCCGGCGCGGGTCTCGGCAACGGGCCCTGCTTCAATGCTGGAAACGGTTGTGGGTTCGGAGTAGGTGACACCGCCGGCAACCGCCGTGACAACGGCGACAACTGCCAGTGCGAGGAGAAGACCGTGCAGCGCGTAGTGTCGGTATTGGGTTAGCGACTGCCCAGTAGCTTTCAGGCGAGACGATTGCTCTTCACGTTCCGGCGGCAATTGGCCACTCCGGTGTGGAGCGTGCGGGTCTCGTATGCTAAGCCTCCCTATCGCCGGGTCCAAGCGTGCCCTTGATGTGGGCCCGGTTCCAGTCTCGGTTCTGCCAGTTTTGCAGCTTATCGCCGCGCATTATATCCCACTTGTCCCTATTTTCACAAATTGACAGATTATCGTCTACCAAGGACAAGCGCGCGATTCAAGTACAGAGTTTCGCCGTTTACGAGCTTAGGATCAACTTCAGGGCGACAAGCGGACGCATGCGCATATGAGAGTTTAGAAGAAGGTTGGCGAGCTGGGGTGCCTAGATCGCTTCTTTGAGCGTCTGCAGGAAGTCTGCGTTGGTCTCAGTGCGTGACAGGCGGTCTAGAATGAGTTCGGCGGATTCGCTCGAATTCTGCGATTGGTTGACAAGCGAAGTCATGCGCCGCAGGAGGACGACGCGCTTGTGCGTCTCCTCGTCCAGCAGGAGGTCGTCGCGGCGGGTGCCGCTCTTCTGGATGTCGATCGCGGGGTAGACGCGCTTTTCGGCGAGGCGGCGGTCGAGCCACAGCTCCCAGTTGCCAGTGCCCTTGAACTCCTCGAAAATCACTTCGTCCATGCGGCTGCCGGTGTCGACGAGGCAGGTCGCGAGGATGGTCAGGCTGCCGCCGTGTTCGACGTTACGGGCGGCGCCGAACAGCCGCTTCGGCGGGTGGATGGCAACGGGGTCGATGCCGCCCGAGAGCGTGCGGCCGGACGATGGCAGCGCCAGGTTGTAGGCGCGGGTGAGACGCGTGATGCCATCGAGCAGGACCATGACGTGTCGGCCGCCCTCGACCAGCCGCTTCGCCCGCTCCAGCGCCAGCTCAGCCACTCGTGTCTGCTCGGCCACGGGGTCGTCGAAAGTCGCGGCGACGACTTCGGCATCAACGACGGAGCGCTGCCAGTCGGTAACCTCCTCCGGTCGTTCGCCGATGAGCACGACCATGATGTAGATGTCTTCGTAGCGCTTGGCCGTCGCCATGGCGATCGTCTTGAGAAGGATTGTCTTGCCGGCCTTGGGCGGCGAGACGATGAGGCCTCGCTGGCCCCGGCCGACCGGTGCGATGAGGTCGATGACACGGGTCGAGAGGCTGGTCACGCCTTCCTCGAGGTGGAGCATCTCGTCCGGGAAGATTGGCGTTAGCTGCTCGAAGTAGGGACGCTTCTTGGCGGTTTCGGGGTCGAGGCCGTTGATGGCGTCGACGCGCAGCAGGCCGTAGTACTTCTCTGAGTCCTTGGGCTGGCGGACGGCTCCCATTACGTAGTCGCCTGCGCGCAGAGCGAAGCGGCGGATCTGCGTCTGGGAGACGTAGACGTCGCTGAGGCTTGGGCTCAGGCCCTCCGTGCGCAGGAAGCCGAAGCCGTCGGAGGCCATCTCCAGGATGCCGCCGGCGAAGAAGTTGCCTTCGCCCTCGGCCCTCGCCTGCAGGATCTTGAAAACCAGGTCTTGCTTGCGCAAGCCAGTGGCGCTGACGCCCATCTCTTTTGCGACGTCGAGCAGTTCGTCCTTTGTCTTGGTTTCGAGTTCGGTGAGGCTCAAGTCAACTCCATGTAGCAGTAGGACGGTTTGGATGCAATCAGCAAAGGATGTCTCGTTTGGGAGAGTATGAAGAAAAGGTCTTGCGATTGCCGCCCGCAGGCGGTCTGTAATTACGGTACTCCAATCGAATTAGACGTGCAATACCCTGCTTTCGTTGGCCCGCCGGCCAGAGGTGCCCGGCGGGGCTATCCCGGCCGGAACACGCTGAGCGCAACCATCGCCGGCACAAGCATCGTGGCGATGCCGCCGAAGACGAGCGGCACACTGTCCGCCATCGCTTCCTCCAGCTCCGGCGTTACGTTGCCGCGGCGCTCAGCGATCAGCGCGGCGATGCGCGCCCGGCGCAGGCCCATCCCGATTAGTGGGATGCAAACGAGCAGCGTCACGATGTACATTGCCTCGACTCCCAGCAGCCATGGCGTCGTTATGAAGTTGTAGTCCAACTGGCCCCAGAGGAAGAGTCCGGTCGTCGCTACGGCGATGGCGCCCGGTATCATGAGGATGCCTTCATAATGCGTCGCCTCGCTGAACGCAACGACCCTGGCTTCGACCTCCGGCGCTTGCCAGCCGCGAACGAGGGCGAGCTGGACGGCGGTGAGCCCCGCTACGTACCAGAGCGCGGCCAGCACATGAAAGAAGACGAAGGCTTCGTCGACGGTTGACACGGTCTAGTGCGGCGAGCGCGAGCGTGAGGAGGTAGACGCCTTCCGTCGTGACGGCCGGCCGGTCCCAGTGGACGACTTCTTGCGGCGTCCGGCCTGTCGTTCCAGCGCAGCGCGGACGAAGCCGTCGAAGAGCGGGTGCGGGCGGGCGGGCCGTGAGCGCAGCTCAGGGTGGAACTGCGTACCGACCATAAAGGGGTGATCGCGGATTTCGCAGATCTCGACGAGCCCCCCGTCTGGCGACGTACCGCTGGCGATCAAGCCAGCCTCCGCAAGCTCTTCGCGGAACTCGTTGTTGAACTCGTAGCGATGGCGGTGACGCTCCGACGTCTCGTCGTCGCCGTAGGCCTGGTGAGCGATCGTTCCGGGCTCTAGTCGGCAGGGGTAGCTTCCCAGACGCATCGTGCCACCCTTCTCGACCACGCGCCGTTGTTCGTCAAGGAGCGTGATCACCGGGTAGGCCGTCTCGGGCGCCAGCTCGGTTGAGCTGACGTCTTCAGTGCCGAAGTGATCGCGGGCGAATTCGACGACCATCGCCTGCAGGCCAAGGCAGAGGCCCAGATAAGGCACGTTCTTCAGCCGCGCGTATCGCGTCGCTTCTACTTTGCCCTCGAAGCCACGCTCGCCAAAGCCGCCCGGTACGACGATGCCGTCCATATTGGCCAGCAGCGCCTCCGCCTTGGACTCTGCCACATCCTCTGAGTGCACCCAATGGATGCGCACGCCGGCATCGTTCTGGACGCCGGCATGGATCAGCGCCTCTTTAACGGAGAGGTAGGCGTCAGGAAGCTCGACGTACTTTCCGACGACTGCGATCTCGAGTGCGTGCTGTGGGTTGAGCAAGCGCTCGACCCAGGCTTTCCACTCGTCAAGGTCCTTCGAGCTGGCTGCGATGTTCAAGCGGTCGGTGATGAAGTCGCCGAGGCCGGCCTCTTCAAGGACGAGCGGTACCTGGTAGATGGTGGGCATCGTCATCAGGGGGATCACGGCCTGCGGTTCGACGTCGCAGAAGAGCGAGATCTTGTCCCGGATCTCCTGAGAAATTGGAATGTCTGAGCGGCAGGCGATGACGTCCGGCTGGATACCGAAGGAACGCAGCTCGCGAACGGAGTGCTGCGTTGGCTTCGTCTTCAGCTCGGCGGTCGTCGAGATATAAGGGAGGAGCGTAACGTGGATCGCGAGCGTATCGTGGCGGCCTTCTTCCTTGCGCATCTGGCGCATCGCCTCAAGGAACGGCTGGCCTTCGATGTCGCCAACGGTGCCGCCGACTTCGATGATCACGACGTCGGCGCCAGACTCCCGTCCCATGCCACGGATGCGTTCTTTGATCTCGTTGGTGACGTGGGGGATCGGCTGGATCGTGCGGCCTAGATAGTCGCCACGGCGCTCGCGCTGGATCACCGCCTGGTAGATCTGGCCACTGGAAACGGACGAGCTGCGTGAGAGGTCCTGATCCAGGAAGCGCTCATAGTGGCCGAGGTCGAGGTCCGTCTCGGCGCCGTCGGCGGTAACGAAGACTTCGCCGTGCTGATATGGCGACATCGTACCGGGGTCAACGTTCAGGTACGGATCAAGCTTTTGGACTACGACAGAGATGCCGCGTGACTTGAGGAGCCTGCCGATAGAGGCGGTAGTGATCCCCTTGCCTACGGAACTCACGACGCCACCCGTGACGAATATGTACTTTGTCGCCATAAACCCCCTTACTGGGGGCTGTCTCCTCTCGCGCTCGCCTTGAGCTTGCCGTCGTTGCTAGCGGCAGGTTCGAAGGGACGCCCAGTGAGAATCATACAGGAGCCCAGAACGGGCGTGTCAAGAGATTGGCGGCGCTCCCCACAAAGAGGAAGTCGCGCGCCGCGATCCCACCTGCCGCCCCGGTATACTGAGGCCACTGTCAAACCGAATGGAGGCATCTTGTCCGTTACGCCAGAGATCACTGAACTGAAGGGCGGCCTTCGCGTCGTCACCACGTCCGTCCCCACCGCGCAGTCCGTCAGCGTCAACGTCTTCGCCGGCGCCGGCGCCCGCGGGGAGACGGCGCGCACGATGGGCGTCGCGCACTTCCTTGAACACATGATGTTTAAGGGCACGACTGAGCGACCGACCGCGATCGTCATCGCCGAGGCGATCGAAGGCGCGGGCGGCGTGCTCAACGCCTACACCGCGAAGGAACTCACCTGCTACTGGAACCACGTTCCGTATGACCAGTTGGAGCTGGCGATGACCGTGCTCGCCGATATGTTCTACGACTCACTTCTCGATCCCGAAGAGATCGACCGCGAGCGCACTGTCGTCAAGCAAGAGATCAGCCGCGGGAAAGACCAGCCGGGGTCGTACGTGGGTGAGCTGCTGGGACGCGCTGTTTACGGCGACCACCAGATGGGCTGGCCCACCGCCGGCACCGACGAGACCGTGGACGGACTGCAGCGGGAAGACTTCGTCGACTGGCTCCAGGCCCGATACACCGCGCCGAACACGGTGCTCAGCGTCGCCGGCAACACCAGTCACGCGCAGGTGGTCGGCCTGGCAGAGCGGCTGTTTGCCGGTTCGCCACCTGCCGCGGCGCCGGCGAACGTCGGCGTCAACGGCGACGAGCTGCCGGCAGACCGAGTCGCCATCGATGAGCGGCCGATCGCTCAGTCGAACATCGCGCTCGGCTTGCCCGCGATCGCACGCAAGGATCCCGACCGCTACACACTTACCATCCTCAACGCCGTGCTGGGCCGCGGCATGAGTTCTCGCCTGTTCAAGGAAGTGCGCGAGCGGCGCGGCCTGGCCTACTCCGTGGGTTCGTCGGTCAGCCGTCACTCCGACAGCGGCATGTTCGTCGTCTCGGCCGGTGTCTCTCCGGAGAACGTGGCAGAGACAGTGGGCGTAATCCTCGAGGAGCTAGAGAAGATGACGACAGAGGCAGTGGGCGCCGAAGAGTTGCAGAAGGCCAAGGACTACACCGTCGGCAGCTTCCGGCTCAGCCTGGAATCCTCGATGGCGCTGGGTCAGCGCGCCGGCGAGAGCCTCCTGATGCTGGGCGAGATCGAGCCAGTCGACTCCATCGTCGACAAGTTGCGCGCGGTGACGGCGGACGACGTAATGCGGGTGGCGCAGCGGGTCCTCAAGCGCGAACGCGCCGCCCTCGCCATCGTTGGCCCAAGCGTCGACGAAGCCGCGCTGCGCGACGTGCTCGGTGCGGCCGGCTAGCCGCATCGGAGCGGCGGCCGATACGCTAGATTGCCGCTTCCGGGTTCCGCGGACAAACGGGTGGGGCCCTCCCGCCGTAGCGGAAAGGCCCCGATCGCCGCACCCCACAAGAATGTTGTCTAAACTTGGCCTGACATCGCGAAGAGGATGAGCATGGTCCAGAACGAGAGGGCGATGACGGAGTAAGCGATTCGTCGCCCCATCTTGTCCTGTCCCCCTTCCTTATTCATCCGCGTGCGAGAAAAAAATCGGAGGAGGCCGGCACGCACCCCGGGTCTGTAAAGACCATTTCACCAGCCCCGCAACTGGTGAGTTCCGAGAACCGCACCTCCTCCATGTGATTCAACAGAGATGAGGCCATCGCCATTACCTGTGACGACACCGGAAAGTCTTCCGCGTAGAGCCGCCGTCACCGCTGCCATATACTGGCCGTGCCAAGTAGAAGGAGGCGCCCCATGGCCAACTACGACAACATCCTCTTCGAGAAGAAGGATCATTTAGCCTACGTCACGATCAACCGCCCGGAACGGCGCAACGCCATCGACCCGGCCACCAGCGCCGAGTTGAAGGACGCCTTCGAGGCGTTCAAGGCGGACGACGACCTTTGGGTGGCGATCCTCACCGGCGCCGGAGACAAAGCGTTCTCCGCAGGCGCCGATCTCGTCGCCATGTCCCAATCGCTCTCCGGAAAGGGCGGTGACTCCGTCGCGATGACCGCTGCCTTCGCCGGCATTACACGCGGCTACGAGTGCTGGAAGCCGATCATCGCCGCCATCCACGGCTACTGCCTGGCTGGCGGCCTGGAGCTAGCGCTCACCTGCGACATCCGCATCGCCGCCGATAACGCGCAGTTCGGTCTGCCGGAGCCGAAGCGGGCTATCATCCCCGGCGCCACCGGCACGCAACGCCTGCCGCGCGCCGTCCCGCTGGCCTTTGCCATGGAGCTGCTCCTCACAGGCGACCGCTACGATGCGGAAACGGCGCTCCGCTTCGGCCTCGTCTCGCGCGTCGTGCCGCGCGATCAGCTGATGGAGACGGCTGAAGCCGTCGCCCAATCGATACTGAAGAACGGACCGCTCGCCGTGCGCTACATCAAGCAGGCGGCCATGCAGGGCCGCGAGATGTCGTTCGAGGACGGCCTGGGTCTGGAGGCAGAACTGGCGGGGAAGGTCTTCCGCACGGAGGACGCGCGGGAGGGCCCGCTGGCCTTCGCCCAGAAGCGCGAGCCACAGTACAAGGGGAAGTAGCATGACGGATACACACGTCGTAGAGAACCTGCGCCACAGCGCGCCCGTCCATACCAGCGACGGCCATGACGTCGGCAAGCTGCACGCGATCATCGTCGACCCGCGAGAGAACAAGGTGACGCACATCGCCGTCAACCGCGGGCCGTTCTTTCCGGAGCCCGGCTTCGGCGATCCGAAGATCATCAGCGTCGACCTAAGTGATCTCCGCGACGCCGGCGAGGACCGCGTTGACTTGAACGTCGACAAGGCGGCCTTCGAGGCGCTGCCGCTTTACGCTCACAACCACTTCCTTGAGGTTCCGGATGAAGAGAAGGCGCCGCCCGAGACGCGCGGCCGGCCGACGCTGTGGAGCACCGGCGCGGCGATCGCAGCGTCTCTCTCCGGATTCACGGGCATCGCCGTGCCGGCGGAGCACTTCCGCAAGGCGCCGTTCGAGCGTCACATCATGAACGACGCACCGGTCTGGCGGATCGAGCCGAACACGCACATCGGCGACGTCGAGCGGATTCTCGTCAACGACGCGACGGGCGAGATCGAAGCTCTCGTCATCAAGCGCGGCGTCATCTTCCACAGCGAGTCGGTGCTGCCGGTGCGCTACGTGCGCGATATCTGCGACGGTGTCGTCCGCGTGCAATTATCGTCGGCCGACCTCAAGGCGCTTGAGACGTTCGAGTAGTCTCGTCTAGTCCACGATCACGATCTGGGACGCCTTCACCTGAACCGGATATGACTCGGCGACGGGGCCGGTGAACCAGGCCTCCACCGTCTGACCCACTGTCAGATCTGCGAACGTCACCTCCATCATGGCGTTGCCTGCCTGCCGAAACAGGAGAGTGTCGCCTTCGACGCGCACGACCGCCTTGTCGTAAGTGGTGTCCTGCGCGATGTCACCTTCGATGCGGACGCTGCCGACGACGTCGCCGGAGCCGTCGGAGATGCTGGTGATGACGCCGCGGATGTGAGGGTCGCTTGGACTCGGTGCGGCATCGCCGCCGTTCGTGCAGGCGGCCAGGAGCGCCAGCGCCAGCCCGGCCGCGAGAGCCAGGGCCGCTGCCTTGGCGGGAATCGATCGTGAGCGCGTCATGAGTGCTTTGTTCCTCTCTCTTTGCATTCTCTTCTATAAGAGAGACGGGCTGAGGTGGCGCAGAGTTCCCATGCGAACGTTTCCGCTGAACCGCACGGCTCGGGTGACACTTCCTGCTTGCGGAGAATAGGGCGCAGCTCAGCCAGGCGGCGCGCCGAGGATGTCGATGCGAGCAAGCGGAGTCACGGCACCCTGCCGCCTGCCTTGCATCGCTTCGAGTTCGTGGAGGGTCTGGATGTATTTTCGGTGGAGGTGGGACTCGTATCGCATGATGAGATCTAGGTTCTTCTTCGGCGGGATAATGCGCGAGTGCTCCGCGCGCATGAGTTCCTCTTCGCTGATCTCAACCTCTGGTATCTCGCCCTTCGCAAGGCCGCCCGAGCGGTAGGCTTCCGCGAGAGAGCGAGCATGATGCAGGTCGCGGTCGGTTGCATCGATGCTGCTGCGCGTGATG
>CBDTZZ010000015.1:0-10463 GCA_965365035.1 uncultured bacterium
CGTGGAGGTGACGGTTCCAACGCGCCGCGCGGGCGCCTACTACGAGCGGCTGGGTTTCGAGCGCACAGCGGAGTACTACCATACGGTACTGGCGCAAGTGTAAAATCTAAGCACTAAACACTCGGGAGGAACAATGACAACGGCGACGGAGATCCATGGCATCTGCAAGCCCAGCTACGAGCGGGTGCGCGAGGCCTTTGCAAGCAACTTCGAGGAGCATGGGGAAGTCGGTGCCGCGCTATCGCTAGTCGTCGACGGCGAGACAGTCGTTGACATCTGGGGAGGACACGCCGACGGTGCGCGCTCTCGGCCGTGGGAAGAGGACACGATCGTCAACACATTCTCGACGGCGAAGGGCATCACGACGATCTGCGCCCTGCGGTTAATCGAGCAAGGCAAGATAGACGTCGATGCGCCTGTCGCCAGGTACTGGCCGGAGTTCGCGGCCGCGGGCAAAGAGAAGATCACGTTTCGGCAGCTGATCAGCCACCAGGCCGGCCTACCCGGCATCGACGGCATGATCCCGGTGGAGAAAGCTTACGAATGGGAGCCGGTGATCGAGGCGCTGGCGGCGCAGAAGCCGTTCTGGGAGCCTGGCTCACAATTCGGTTACCACGCGGTAACCTTTGGGTCGCTAGTCGGCGAGGTGATCCGGCGAATCAGCGGCAAGAGCGTCGGCACGTTCTGGCGCGAGGAGTTCGCGGAGCCGCTCGGTCTCGACTACTACATCGGCTTCGGCGAGGAGCTAGACGAACGCTGCGCAACGATCATCCCGGCGCCACTGCCGGACCTCTCAAAAGTCGGCCACCCACTTTATAAGGCGATGCTCGACCCATCGACGCTGACGTTCAAGGCGTTCATGATCACACCGCTGCCGTTGGTCAACCCGCTGTACATGAACACACGAGAATGGCGCGCTGCCGAGGTGCCGGCAGCGAATGGCCACGGAACGGCTCGCTCACTGGCGCGACTCTACGGCGCGTTGGCCACGGGCGGGACGTTGGACGGCATCCAGGTGCTGAAGCCGGAAACGATCGAGATGGCGACGCAGACGCAGGCGCAGGGTCAGGACGCGGTCCTGCTGTTCCCGATGCGCTTCGGGCTCGGCTTCATCCTGGAGATGCCGGAATGGCAGATCAGCCCCAACGGTACGGTCTTCGGGCATGCTGGGATGGGCGGCTCGTTCGGATTCGCCGATCCGGAGGCGAAGTACGGAGTGGGCTACGTGATGAATCAGATGATGCTGCCGCACGCCGAGACCCGGAAAGACCCGCGGCGCGGCGGGATCTTTAACGCGATCTACGAGTCCGTCTAAGCGGGCTTCCGGGCGCGGAAGTTGAAACCGCCCTCTTTCCTGACGTTGATGGCGATGTCTGCTAAGCCGGCCGCCTCCAGCCGCGGCTGAAGCGTCTCCGGATCGACCGCCACGCAGGTGTCGGCGATGTGGTACAGCCGCCACCGGAGACTCGGTGTACTGTCGGAGCCAACGTATATCCCGCCTGGCTTGAGGACCCGGCAGACCTCAGAGAAGAGGCGGTCCTGCAGCTCGGGTGAGGGGACGTGATGGAGCATCGTGAAACAGACCGCGCCCGAGAACTGATCGTCGCCCATCGTCAGCTTGGTCGCGTCGCCCTCCACAACCGTGACGTTGGTGTCGGCCATTCGCGCCTGGAGCTTGCGTGCCAGGTCAGGATCGATCTCCACCGCGGTCAAGCTCGGCACCCGTTCGCTCAGCCACTCCGTGGTGCGGCCGGGCCCGGGCCCGATCTCGATCACGTTGTCGCCCAGATCGACGTCCTTGAGGAGTGCCGGCAGCATGTGCTCCTTGACGATGCGGCCCCAGCCGTCCGATTGGCAGTACCAGCGGTGGAACAAGTTCATGCGGACAAGTATGCCGGATTTGCCTCGCGCCCGCCGATTGCCTAGCCTTTAGGCGAGTCGAAAGGAGATGACGCTTGTTATTCCTCTTGCAGATTGAATCAGCCGGCGAATCGACGTGGGACAAGATCGAAGACTGGGTGCTCGACCAGGGGCTAACGATCGTCGGCATCGTGATATTCGTCACGGTGGCGATCATTGTGCTCAACGCCATTGTGCCGCGAATCGTGCGTGTGTCCACGCGGACGGAGTTGGCCGGGAGGTCAAAGGAGGAGATCGCGAAACGGACAGCGACGCTAACGGACATCTTCACCCGGACCGGCGCGGCGTTGTTCGTCTTGCTCGGATTCTTCATGATTCTGCCCGAGTTAGGCGTGAACGTCGCGCCCCTACTAGCCGGCCTGGGCATCCTTGGAATCGCCTTCGGATTTGGCGCGCAGAGCCTCGTGAAGGACTTCATCTCCGGAGTGTTCATACTCGTCGACAACCAGTACAGCAAGGGGGACGTCGTGGAGGTCGCCGGGAAGACCGGCGTCGTGGAAGATATCGGCTTGCGGCGAACGGTGCTCCGCGACCTGGATGGGATTGTGCACTACGTTCCCAACGGCGAGATCGATGTATCGAGCAACATGACGCAGGAGTACTCGCGCGTGAACCTCGACGTCTCAGTGTCGTATGCGGAGGACCTGGACGTCGTAATGCGCGTGATCAACGAAGTCGGCGAGGAGCTGGCCGCGGACGAAGACTGGAAGGACGTGATCATGACGCCACCGAAGGCGCTGCGCGTGGAGTCCTTCGGCGACTCCGGAATCGACATCAAGATCCTTGGCGACGTGCAGCCGCTGAGGCAGTGGGACGTGACGGGTGAGCTGCGACGACGGCTGAAGCGCCGCTTTGACGAGGTGGGGATCGAGATTCCGTTCCCGCACCAGGTCCTGGTGTACGAGGCGAAGGCCGCAGGTCTGCCAGCCGCCGTTCGCATGGCTCGGGGCGACGATCTGACTGCGCCGAAGGACACGGCCCCCGGGTCTGACGGAGATCCGTCCCCCCGCCCGCCAGATGACGCAAATGATGGTGGGTAGAGCGAAGGCGGCAAGTAGCCGCCGACCGATCATCTATCTGTAGGTGAGGGCTGCGAAAAGATACGCGACTGAAACGAAAGTCGGGTTCTGGTTGTTGTAACGGTTGAATAGCCAGGCCGTCTAATCGTACAGACACCGGAAGCGGTAAACTGTAATTCGACAGCCACGAGTAAAACGCCAAATCTCTTTACTAATTCGGTTAACCTTTTCGCGAGAGGTGGCGTTCTACTCAGCAAGGTTTGACAATTCGAGGGGCGACCTCCTTCTGGTCCGCCTGAAATAGGGCGGATATAACGAGAGGCAGTCTGGGGCGGGCTGCCTCTCGTGCTTTGTGTCAAAACAAGGCCGATACGACGGCGGTAGCGTATGCTCGATTGAGTTACTGAGGAGGTCCCGCATGCGTAACGTTTTCTTTTCCGTTATCAGCGCCGCGTTTCTGGCGACTGGTATCGCCTGGGTCGCCGCCGCACCAGCCGGCGCGGCCACAGAGCAGATCGAATCCGGCGATGACTACTTCTGCGCGCCTTCGTTCCAGGGCGGCGTTTGTACGACGACGGTAACCGTCGGTGACGCCGTCAACTGGAATATCGTGGAGGGCGTGCACACGGTGACAGAGTGTGATGCCGCATATGTCACCTGCCCAGTAGCCGGCGGCTTCGATTCTGGAGTGCTGCAGGCTGTGACGACTTTCTCCCAGACGTTCGACACGGTCGGCGACTTTGCCTACTTCTGCGAGCTCCACCCGACTGATATGCGCGGCGTCATTTCTGTCGTCGCCGCGGCGACGGCGGCGCCAACGCCGACGGCTGACGCTGGCGGCGCTTCGACGACGGCTGACGCTGCGCCGGTGGCGAACCCAGCGGCCGTGCCGGCGTCCGGCGGCGAACCGGCGGCGGCTGATGGCCTTCCGCTGCAGGCGCTTCTATTGGCGCTGGGAGGCGCGCTGGCGCTGGCTGGCACAGCGGCGCTCTACTCTGCCCGGCGGCGCTAACCCTGGGCGGACTTTTCCTGGAGCAGCGTCGTGATCTCTTCGATCGTGGCGTCGCGCCAGGAGCCCCAGATGGGACCCTGCTGGAACTCGTCGTAGCGCCGACGCATCTCTTTACGGTCTTTCTCTTCGTCCAGGTCCTCGAACAGCTTGCCGACTTCGCCCATTTCGGCGTCCGCCTTCGCGGGGCGCTCGCTCCAGTGTGCGATGTAATCGTGATCCTTGGTGTAGAAGACGGCAGTCGGGATCGACTGGTGCTCGCCATGCTTGAGGAACTCGCCCATGATGTCGAGGTTCTCGTCGCGGGGGAAGGCGCGCAGGTCCCAGTCGGCCGCCTCAGCCAGTCGTTGGAGGACCGGCAGGCCGCGGAACACGTCGGGGCACCAATCCTCACCTAGAACGAGCACGCGGGTGGGGCCGCCATCTCTCTCCGACACTGCCTTGAGGGCGGCGACGGCGTCATCGGGTACGGTCGTCTGCGCGTAGTTGAACTCGAACTTTGGGATGTTCCGCTGAATGTGCTTCATCCAGGCGTCATACTTGAGGCCGCTGTCGAACCGCTCTCGCGTCACGACGCTTTCCTGGGCCTGTGTCATATCGTCCTCCTTCAGACTTTCTGCTCTTGACTGCGCTTCTTGGCTTCTTCCCACAGTTCCAGCTTAGTCGCGAGATCGGCCTCTAGCAGATCGACCGATTGCTCGCTCGCCATGCCCTCGACGTCGCGGAAGAGATCGCCGAAGCGGCGGGTCGTCGCGCGAAGGGCTTCTTCGCCCTCGACGTCTAGAAAGCGGGCGACGTTGGCGAGCGCAAAGATAGCGTCGCCGGCCTCGGCGCGGCGTTGCTCCGGCGTGGTAGCCGACCGCAGCTCCGCCAGCTCTTCATCGAGCGCCCGCCAGGCCTGTTCTTCCGTCTCCCACGCGAATCCGGCGTTACCCGCGCGGCGCTGGACGCTCTGTGCCTGAGCGAGCGCTGGAAGCGCCGATGGAATGCCAGAAAGAGCGGATGCGCCGTTTCGCTCCTTACGCTTGATGTCATCCCATTGCTCGATAACCGCATCCGGGGTCTCGGCTACGGCGTCGTCGAAGACGTGCGGGTGGCGACGGACTAGCTTCTGAGCGAGCGATTCGATGATGTCGCCCATGCGGAACTCGCTGGCTTCTTCGGCGATTTGGGCGTGGAGGAGGATCTGCAGCAGCAGGTCGCCTAGCTCCTCCTTAAGCGCGTCGGCGTCGTTTTCATCGATGGCGTCGATCACTTCGCTGGCCTCTTCCGACATGTGGTGACGGAGAGACTGGTGGCTCTGCGCGCGATCCCAGGGGCAGCCGTCGGGACCACGTAGAGTGGCGACGATCTTACGCAGGCCGGGGAAGGTGCGCGTCTGGCGTTCTATGGGAGTCATCGAGTTATCCTCACGAGCCATGATAGCGCGTCCCGAAAACCGTTGACAAAGGTTAGCTATTGTTCCTACGATGGAAGTCGGGCATATGTTCGAACGCCAAAGCGAGAGCGGACTTGGGCTCATACGGATAATCGTCATTGGGGTGTTTATCGTCCTGGTGCCCGTTGTCCTTATCACAACGACGATCCGCGTCGCCATCTCTGAGCAGTACATCTACGACTACTCCGTCAAGCGATATGACGCGCACCTGGCGTCGGAGATCCCCGAAGAAGAGTTGTTGCGCGCCAACGGCGAGATCCACCAATTCCTGACGGCCGATTACGAAGGGCATCTCTCGATACCGGTCCGGTATAAGGATGGATCGGTGGGTCAGCTGTTCAGCGCTCGGGAGACCGTACATATGGCGGACGTGCGCGATCTAGTGGGAGGAATGTTCGCCGTCCAGATCGCGGCGATCGCGACCCTGCTTGCGCTGGCCGTAGTAATGCTGGTGATGTGGCCGCCGCGAGCGCTGGCCGCCGCGGCGTTGTACGGCTCAGTCCTGACCGGCGGCGTTCTGGCCATGGGCGGCTTCCTCGTGCTCACCGGATTCGATGCTGCGTGGTCGCAGTTCCACGTGATCGCTTTCGCGAACGACTTCTGGGAGCTGAACCCCAACAGGGACCATCTGATTCAGATGTTCCCGCAGGCGTTCTGGGAGCGCGCCACGGTCGCCGTTGGCGGTGCGATCGTCGTTGAGGCTGGCATTATTGCGGCGGGCTCCTGGCTGTACCTGTTCCTGACGCGCGCACAGCCCGAGAGCGACCTTCCCGTGAAGCCGGAGCCAAAGCTGCCCGGAGCGGTCGGCCACGCCCGCGTATCGCCGTCTGACACGCCGAACTAGGCGCTAGTTGACGCTGCAGGCGCAGTTGGTGCAGCCACCACCACAGCCGCCGCCGGACGGCTCAGCAGTCGCGTACTCGTTGCGGGTCATCGTGGCGAAGGCGGAGAGGACGCGGTGCGCAGAGACGTGGCCGCGCGGGCAGTCCGCCTGGTCGTCCATCCGGCTCACCGGGCGGAGGACCTCGAAGCGCGTTTCGCAGTCGTTGCAGACGTATTCGTAGAGTGGCATATCCTACCTGCGTTTGATGCTACGCCTGACGATTTCGATGCGTCAACCGCTGCGTGACGCCGCGCGGCATCGTACAATCTGCTTCCGTGAGCGATGTAACGATCCGCGAGGCGCTGCCGGCCGACTTCGACACCATCATTACGATGTGGAACTCGATCGACCGGCACACCGCGCTGCCCGACGAGCCGGAGTACCTGCAACGGTTCCACGACTTCTCCCCTGACCTCTTTCTGGTGGCCGAGGCCGACGGGCGCATCGTCGGGAGTGTGATCGGTGGTTGGGACGGCTGGCGCGGTCATATCGCCCGGCTCGTCGCCGACCCAGCGCTGCGCCGGAAGGGCATCGCCCGCAGGCTCGTCAGCGAGATCGAGTCGCGCTTGCGAGCGAAAGGCGCCCGCCGCATCTACGCACTGGTAGACCGGCGCAGTCCGCCGGCGACGCCGTTCTGGGAGGCTGCGGGATACGCCCCGAACGACGAGATCATCCAGTTCTCACGTAACGTCGACGAATGAAAAAGCGGCGGTCAGACCGACCGCCGCTTGATGCCTCTTAGCGCTGATGTTTACTCCAGGTAGTCCTTGAGCTTCTTGCTGCGGCTGGGGTGGCGCAGCTTTCGCAGCGCCTTCGCCTCGATCTGGCGAATGCGCTCTCGCGTAACGCTGAATTCGCGGCCGACTTCTTCGAGTGTACGGCTGCGGCCATCTTCCAGGCCGAAGCGCAGGATCAGCACCTTCTGCTCGCGTGGCGTCAGCGTGCCGACGACCTCCTGCACCTGTTCCTTGAGGAGCTGGTGCGATGCTGCCTCCGCCGGCGCCATCGTGCCCTGGTCCTCGATGAAGTCGCCCAGGTGGGAGTCTTCCTCTTCGCCGATCGGTGTCTCAAGCGAGATCGGCTCCTTGGCGATCTTGAGAACCTTTCGGACCTTGTCGAGCGGAAGCTCCATCTTCTCCGCGATCTCTTCCGGAGTGGGCTCGCGGCCGTACTCCTGGACGAGGCGACGGCTGATGCGGACGAGCTTGTTGATCGTCTCGACCATGTGCACCGGAATGCGGATCGTGCGCGCCTGGTCGGCTATGGCGCGGGTGATGGCCTGGCGGATCCACCAGGTGGCATAGGTGCTGAACTTGTAGCCCTTGCGGTAGTCGAACTTCTCGACCGCGCGGATGAGGCCGATGTTGCCTTCCTGGATAAGGTCAAGCAGCGACATACCGCGGCCGATGTACTTCTTGGCGACGCTGACGACAAGGCGCAGGTTGGCCTCAGTCAGCCGCCTCTCGGCCCGGTTAGCCTCGGCCTTGATGCGCGCGAAGTGGGCCCTGATGGCGCCCTCGTGAGAGGCGAGCCTGGTAGAGAGGTCAGGGGGTGGCTCGCCCCAGCGCTTCTCGCTGCCCATCTCTTTGTAGGCCCAGCCGAGGAAGTCGGGTCGCGGGACGTGCGTGGCGATCGAGATGCTCACCGGCAGCTTCTCGGCCTCTTCTTCCTCGATCTTGAAGGCCCTACGTAGCTTTGGCACCATATCGAGGTCGAGCACACCGTCGACGCTACTGCGGAACGTTTCAGCCTCGACGAACTCCGGGATGGTGAGCTTCTTGAGACCTAGCTGCTTCTGGTAGAACTCGAGCGGCTTCCTCAGGCCGCGGAGCTCTTTGATCATCCGGGCCAGAACGTCGGCGCCGCGCGCGTTGCGGCCGGTTTCCTTCATGTGCTCTTGTTCGAACCGTCTGATGAAGTCGCCGTCTTCCATAGCCCGCGCCAGTCGCTTTTCGTCAGCGGCAGTAAGCAGACTAACCTTGCCGATCTCACGCAGGTACATGCGGACGGGATCGTCGATGCCCTCTTCGAGCTCGATGTCGGCTGCGGCCTGGCCCTCGGACTTGCGGCCGGTCCAAACATCCACGTCCAGCGCACCGCGGGCGGTGGCGACACGCGGCGTTTTCACGTTGTCATCGTCGGCCAGGTCGCCGCCGCCGGGCTTGATGACGCGGTCGCTGTCATCGTCGTCTTTGTCGTCGGTGTCGCTTTCTTCGACAGCGTCGTCCATCAGGTCGTCCGCCAACTGGGTGCGGCGGCGCCGACGCTCGAACATCTCTGTGCTTTCGTACTCAGTTACCATTTACACTCGTTTCGACGGTTTCTGCGCCGTCGTCGCTCTTCGCATGTCGATGAATCTCTTTGCCGATCTCCGTATCTCGCTCAATCACGTGCTGATCTGATGTATCGAGCAAGCCAGAGACGCCAACTTGTTCCTGGAGGTCGGCGATCTGGAAGTCCGTGGCTTGCTTTTCGGCGCGAAGCCTTTCTTTCTGTAGCCTCTGCAGGCAATCTTCGAAGGCTTCTTTCGCCTGGTCAGCGTCCGAAATCGGTAGCCTCCGTAATATAAGACGCTCGAAGTAGGCTTCTAGTTCCGGGGGAAGCGCGTTTTTCACCGCATCAACGTCGGTATGTTCCTTCCACAGAACCAGAATCTGCCGCGCCTGGACATCCCAGAATAACGTTTCGGACACGATTAGTCCATCCTCGCGCAGCGATTCGTGCTGCAGAAGTAGCGAAAGTGTGAATTCCTCCCGCGCATCGCCTTTCGCCGCAGGTTGTTGGGGCACTCTTGGCGGCTGTGCTGCCCTTTGAGGCCGCGTCACCATCGCTGAGAGCACTTCCTCGCCCGTGTGGGAGAGGCGTGAGAGTCGCTGCAAGTAGTGCGCGCGGACTACCGGATCGGTAACGGCGCTCAACAGCGGCAGAAACTCACGTACAAGCTCGGAGCGGCCGCGTGGGTCATTCAGGTCGACGGTTGAGGCGGCGGCGTCGAGGCGGTAATCGAGCACCGGCTCAGCGTTCTCAATTAGCGCGCGCCAGGACTCTGCGTCGTGGCGGATCACGTCGTCCGGGTCCTGGCCTTCGGGTAGCACCGCGATGCGCAGCTCGACGGAGGCGGCTTCCTGGTAGGTGATTAGACCGCGCCAGTTGACCACCGGAACCGGCTGCTCCCCCCCGCTGCCTGCTTCTATGACGACGTCATGGCCGCGGATCATCGCCTGGGTGCCCGCCTGGTCCGAGTCGAGGGCCAGCACAACGTCTGCTGTATAGCGCTTGAGGACGCGCACCTGGCGGTCGGTAAGAGCGGTGCCCATCTGGGCGATGACGTTCCGGAAGCCGTGCTGGTGTGCGGCGATGACGTCCATGTAGCCTTCGACGACGACGGCGCGCGCTTCGGCGCGAATTGCCTCCTGGGACAGGTTCAGTGCGTACAGCGTGCCGCCCTTGTCGAAAAGCGGTGTCTGCGCCGTGTTCAAGTACTTCGGTTGCGAGTCGTCCATGGCCCGCGCGCCGAAGCCGATAACGCGGCCCTTGACGTCCCATATCGGGAACGTCAGGCGCCCGCGGAAGCGGTCGTGCGCGCCTCGCTCTCCTTCAACCAGCAGTCCGGCGCCTAGCAGCTCGCGCTCGCTGAAGCCCACCTTCGTCAGATGTTCCTGAGCTGCGTGCCACTCATCGAGCGAAAAGCCGAGTTGAAAGGTCTCTATCGTCTCGCTATCGAGGCCTCGTTTCTCCAGGTAGTCGCGGGCCTGGCGGCCGGCGTCTTTGGCCAGAAGCTGGTGATACCAGTCGGCTGCCGCTTCATTGGCCGCGTACAGCCGCTGGCGGATCTTTTCCTGCTCAGGCGAAGATCGTCGATCTTTCAGCTGCACGCCTGCCTTTTCGGCGAGCATGCGCAGCGCCTCGGGAAACTCAATGCCTTCTCGCTTCATCACGAAGGAGATGACATCGCCTCCAGTGCTGCAGGCGCCGAAGCAATGCCAGCTCTGCCGTTCCGGCGAAACGATAAAAGAGGGCGTCTTCTCAGCGTGGAACGGGCATGGCGCCTTAAACGTGCGTCCGGCCTTTTGCAGTTGGACGTACTGGCCGATGACCTCGGCGATGTCCAGGCGTGACTTGATGTCTTCGATTTCGTTCACTTGGGGGCGCTCTTTCGTTCTAGGCGATTTGGGCGTAGGTTCACTCGGGCAT
>CBDTZZ010000016.1:0-10291 GCA_965365035.1 uncultured bacterium
CGATGTCGATGCCGAATTTGCGGGGCTGGTTGCCGTGGAGTTTTTTGGCGAGTTCTTTGGCGCGTTCTTCTTCAAGGATCAGTTCGAGTGCGTCGACTTCGATCCCCCCTGAGGGTGTGAGGAGTTTCGCGAGTTCATCTTCACCGGGATGGACGACGAGCTGGTGGCGAAGATCGGGCCGCTGCCGCGACGACACGGCCTACTGGCGGCGATGCTGCAGGAGACCGGCGCCTATCGCTCCTCGGACGTCACCAAGGACCCTCGGTTCGAATGGTGGCCGGACGCGCATCCTCGAATGTCATCGTTCCTCGGCGTGCCCATCGTTTCGGGTGGCTCTGTGATCGCCGCCATCTACCTCACCGACAAGATCGACGCACCCGAGTTCTCGGATGCGGACCCGGAGGCGATCGAGATGCTGGCGGCTCACGCCGCCGTGGCGATCGAGAACGCGCGCTTGCACGAGCGCAGCCGGGAGCTGAGCGCCGTCGAAGAGCGGAACCGGCTGGCGCGCGACCTCCACGACAGCGTCAAGCAGACGCTGTTTAGTATCTCGCTGACCGCGGAGGCGACGGCCCAGCTGATCGACTCAGAGCCGGCGGAAGCTAAGGTGCAGGCCGAAACGCTGCGAGACCTCGCCCGCCAGGCCGTCGAAGAGATGCGGTCGCTAATCTTCGAGCTACGGCCGGCCGAGCTTGAGTCGGAAGGCCTGCTGGAGACGCTACGAAAGCACGTCGACGTCGTCCGCCGCGTCTCGCGCCTCGATGTCGAGCTGCGCGGCGACGGCTACCAAACGCTGCCCGTCGATATCGAGCGGCAGCTCTTGCGGATAGCTCAGGAGGCGCTGAACAACGCGGTCAAGCACTCCCAGGCGACCACAGTGACGCTCGATCTCGGTGTGACGGACGGTCGCGTGCGGCTTAGCGTCAGAGACAACGGCCGCGGCTTCGACCCCGACGAGCCCGGCATCCGCGGCAAGCGCCTGGGGATCACCTCGATGGAAGAGCGCGCCGGTGAGCTGGGCGGCGAGCTGAGCATCGAATCGACGCCGGGACAGGGCACGCTGATCGTCGTGGAGGCGCCCGTTGACTGAGAAGATTCGTGTGCTGATCGCCGATGACCACGCCGTCGTGCGACAGGGCTTGCGCACGTTCCTGCAGCTGCAGGAAGACATCGAAGTCGTGGGCGAAGCCGCTGACGGCGCGGAGGCGGTTCGGCTGGCCGGCGAACTGGTGCCAGACGTCGTCGTGATGGACCTCGTGATGCCAGTCAAGGACGGGATCGAAGCGACGCGGGAGATCAAGACGCTAAGCCCGACGACGCGGGTACTCGTGCTGACAAGCTTCGCGGACGACGACAAGGTCCTCGCCGCCGTCAAGGCTGGAGCCGCCGGCTATCTCCTCAAGGACGTCCAGCCGGCGGAGTTGGGCGACGCCATCCGCACGATCTACCGCGGCGAGGCGCTCCTCCATCCGGCCGTCGCCGGCAAGCTCATGCGCGAGGTCGCCGAGGGCAAGCGGACAGCGGCCGACCCCAGCGCACTCACCGAACGCGAGATGGACGTCCTCCGCCTGATCACGAAGGGGATGTCGAACCGTGAGATCGCCCTCGACCTCGGAGTCGCCGAGAAGACCGTCAAGACGCACGTCAGCAACATCCTTCAGAAGCTGCATCTGGCGGATCGCACCCAGGCCGCGCTCTACGCGGTACGGCAGCACCTCGTCGACCTCGACTGACGCCCGCCTCCCCAGGTCCTAGGACTGATTGCCGATCCCTACTGAGCCTCTAGCCTCATGTGTCGCTGCCCGTGCCGCCTTAGCGTGAAGGTGGAAGAACAAGCGACAAGGAGAAGATGATGAGACTAGAGAACACAGTGGCCCTGATCACAGGAGCCTCTCGCGGACTGGGCCTGGAGATCGCCCGCGAATACGCTGCCAGAGGCGCGAAACTCGTGATTGCGGCGCGAGGCGCGGAAGCACTCGACGAAGCCGCCCGCGGCCTTCGCGAAAGCACAGAGGTGGAAGCGCTGGCCCTGGACGTCTCGCAGGACGCGGAGCGGCTGGTGGACGCCGCCATATCCCGCTTCGGGCGCGTCGACGTGCTGGTCAACAACGCCTCGGAGCTGGGCCCGAGCCCGATGCCGGCGCTACAAGACTACCCGTGGCAGGAGCTGGAACGCGTCCTGCGCGTCAACGTCCTGGCGCCGCTGCACCTGGCGCAACTCGTCCTCCCCGCGATGAGAGCACAAGGTAGCGGCGTCATCATCAACGTCAGCTCAGACGCCGGCGTCGAGGCCTATCCCGGCTGGGGCGGCTACGGCGCCAGCAAGGCAGCGCTCGAGCACCTGTCGCGGACGCTGGCGGCCGAGCTCGAAGGCTCCGGCGTGCGCGTCTACGCCGTCGACCCGGGCGACATGAACACAACGATGCACGAGTTGGCGGAACCGGGCGAGGACCTTTCGGGCCTGCCCGATCCACAGGCCGCCGCGCCGGCCTTCGTGCGGCTGGTCGAGGAAGAGACCGCGGCGTTCCGTCGCGTCAAGGCACAGGAGACGGCTACGGCCGTATGAAACGACATGATTGCAACTGCAGAAGTAACCTACACAACGAAGCTGATCGAACCCGCGCCACTCGCCTTCGATCTACCTCTCGAGCTGGAGGCGGACGGACCGCCGGAAGCGCGCGGGTTGGCCCGCGACGAGGTGCGGCTGATGGTCAGCGACCGCCGCACGGACCGCATCGAGAACGCCTCGTTCCGCGATCTGGCGTCGTTCCTACGGCCCGGCGACCTCGTCGTCGCCAACGACTCGGCGACGATTCCGGCGGCGCTCAAGGCGACACGCGCCGACGGTTCGGCCGTCGATATCCATCTCTCGACCCAACTCGACGACGAGACGTGGATCGTCGAGCCCCGCAAGACGGAAGCGCACCGCGACGAGCGGCTCTCGCTGCCCGGTGGGGCCAGCCTGCGGCTGTTGGAGACGTACCGCGACTCAGGCCGGCTGTGGGTCGCCAGACTATCGACCGGCCGAGGCACGCTCGACTACCTCGCCCGTCACGGCCGCCCGATTCAGTACACATACGCGTCGAAGGATTGGGCGCTAGAAGCCTATCAGACGGTCTACGCGCGTCGCCCCGGCTCCGCCGAGATGCCCTCGGCCGGGCGCCCCTTCAGCGAGCGCGTCATCCAGTCCTTGCGCGAGAAGGGGGTCGGCTGGGCGACTCTCACACTGCACTGCGGCGTCGCCAGCCTGGAGAGTCACGAAGCGCCGTACGAAGAGCGCTTCGAAGTGCCGCCTGAGACTGCGCGCGCCGTCAACGAGACGCGCGCTGCCGGCGGCCGCATCGTCGCCATCGGCACGACCGTCGTCCGGGCGCTGGAATCGTCGGCCGCCGCTGACGGCACAGTCGCTGCAACCAGTGGCTGGACCGGCCTGATCATCACGCCCCAGCGCGGCGTCCGCACCGTCGACGCGCTTCTCACCGGGCTGCATGAGCCGACCGCCAGCCATCTCTGGATGCTGGAGGCGATCGCCGGGCGCGAGCACCTGCGGGCTGCCTACTCGGAGGCGCTGGCGGAGCGCTATCTTTGGCACGAGTTCGGCGACGTCCATCTGATCGTCTGACCGCGTCGCGATCTCCCCTGTCTCCAGTCTCCTGTCCCCTGTCTCTTGCGACGTGACACTAGCCTGCGGTTGCGGCATCCTGTGGTGACACCCCGAGGGAATAAGAGAAGGAGCCGCACTGATGTCTCGCGTGTTCGAGATCGCCGATCGCTACGTAGACGACATCGCAGCGCTTGAGCCATCGCTGGCCACAGCGCTGGGAATCACCGGCCACGACCACGAAATGCCCGACCTCTCCCCGGAAGGACCGGGGAAGGTCGCTGAGCTGAACCGAAAGACGCTCCGCCTACTCGAAGAAGCAAAAGACGAATCCGACGCCGACCGCGTCGCTCGCGCCGTGATGCAGGAACGGCTCGGCGTCTCGCTGGACACTTACGAAGCCGGCGAGTACCTGCGCGCTCTCCGCAATATCGCCTCCCCGCTTCAGGGGGTGCGCCAGGTGTTCGACCTCATGCCGAAGGAGACCGCAGAGCACTGGTCCAACATCGCCTCGCGGTTGAACCTAGTGCCGCAAGCGTTGGCCGGCTACCGCCAGTCCCTAGCGCTGGGGCTGGATCGCGGCCTAAACGCCTCGAAGCGACAGGCGAAGGAGGGCGCCGAGCAGGCGCGCGTCTGGAGCGGCCTCGCCGACAAGCCGTCGTTCTTCGATCAGTTGAGGGAGCAGTTCGCCGCTTCCGGTGTCGCCTCGAACGGACTCGCCGCGGACATCGAGACCGGCGCAACGGCGTCCAAAGAGGGCTACGCAGAGACGTATCGCTACCTGTCGGAGGAATACGGACCCAGGACGAGCGAGCGCGAAGCCGCCGGACGCGAACGCTACCAGCTCCTCTCGAAGGTCTTCCTGGGTGCCTCTATCGACCTGGAGGAGACGTACCGCTGGGGCTGGGAAGAGCTGTATCGCATCGAAGAAGAGATGCGAAAGACGGCGGAAAAGATCAAGCCAGGCGCCACGATCGCCGAGGCGACGGACCTGCTGGAAAACGACCCCGCGCGCTCGGTCGAGGGCGTCGAAGACTACCAGCGCTGGCTGCAAGAGCTGCACAACGAGGCGCTGAGCGACCTGCACGGCAAGCACTTCGACATCCCCGACGAGATTCGCGTAATCGAGGTGATGATCCCGCCTCCCGGCGGCGCGCTGGCGCAATACTACACAGGCCCCTCGGAGGACTTCACACGACCCGGCCGCACCTGGTGGCCGACCGGCGACGCCACCCGCTTCTCCAAGTGGAGCGACGTTTCGACCGCGTACCACGAAGGAGTGCCCGGCCACCACCTGCAGGTGGGTACGGTCCGCCTCTACCCGCAGACGCTCTCACGCTATCAGCGGCTCCTCACCTTCATCAGCGGCCACGGCGAGGGCTGGGCCCTCTACGCCGAACGGCTGATGTCAGAGCTCGGCTACCTCGACAACCCGGACTACTACATGGGCCTCCTCAGCGCCCAAGCGTTAAGATCCGTGCGCGTGATCATCGACATCGGCATGCATCTCGAGCTGAAGATCCCGTCCGGCGAACGCTTCCACCCGGGCGAGACCTGGAACCACGACCTGGCGCTCGACTTCGCCGTCGAACGGGCGCTGCGGCCCCGCACGTTCATGGCCAGCGAGGTCGTGCGCTACCTGGGCTGGCCGGCGCAAGCGATCTCGTACAAGGTGGGCGAACGCACGTGGCTGAGGGCGCGAGAGAGCGCCCGCAAGGCGGCCGGTGATAACTTCGACCTTAAGGCCTTCCACACGAAGGCGCTGAGCATCGGACCGATGGGCCTGGCCCAGCTCGAGAGCGAACTCGCACGCTAAACGACAGAAGACGGAGGACAGCATGTTGACGTTGGTGCCAGAAGAGATCGAAGCCTATGCGCAGGAACACTCCACCGGTGTGCCGCCGTTGCTGGCGGAGCTGAAGCAGGCCACACACGATAAGTTCGGCGGCCTGGCGGCGATGCTCTCCGGTCAGGTTGAGGGCCTGCTGCTCCAGACACTGGCGTCGTCTATCGGCGCGAAGCGGGTGCTGGAAGTGGGCACGTTCACCGGGTTCAGCGCGCTGATGATGGCGGCCGCCCTGCCCGACGACGGCGAGATCGTGACGCTGGAGCTTAGCCCGGAGCACGCAGCATTCGCGCGCAGCTTCTTCGAGCGCAGCCCGGACGGGCACAAGGTGCGGCTGATCGAAGGCCCGGCGCTTGACTCACTCCGCACGCTCGAAGGCCCGTTCGACCTCGTCTTCATCGACGCTGACAAAGCCGGCTACCAGGACTACTACGAAGCGGCGCTGCCGATGCTGTCCGAGCGGGGCGTAATCGCCGTCGACAACGTGCTCTGGAGCGGCAACGTGCTGGACCCCAAAGATGACAACGGCCGGGCCATCGTAGCGTTCAACGATCACGTGGCGCGAGACGAGCGCGTAACGCACGTACTGCTCACCGTTCGCGACGGCATCATGCTCGTTCGTCGCAAGTAGCCGGCGAAGCGCCGCCAGGTAGCCGGCCGAAGCGCGGGCCACGGTTGTTCCGGCACTGCCGTTGGTGGTATATTTTGGGAAATATACGCTCCTTTGATAAGTGGGGTGGCTCCCGCTTTTTTTTGGCCCTGCGAAATGGGGCTGCAAGAGCGACAGGAGGTTTGCCGGAGCCGTGAAAAGCGAGTTCATGATCGCCATAACGCAGCTGGCGGCAGAGAAGAATCTGCCGCAAGAGGTGGTCCTCCAGGCTATGGAGGCCGCCCTCGTCTCCGCGTACAAGAAAGACGTGGCAATGAGCGGCGATCTCGGAGTTCGCATCGACCGGGAAACCGGCGACCACCACGTCTACCAGCAGCACACGGTCGTCCAGGAGATCGAAGAAGAGGCGTCGGAGATTACGATACAGGACGCCCGCAAGCGCAAGCCAGACGCTCAGATTGGCGACGTCCTGCGCGATGAGATACACCCCGGCGCCGCCGGTCGCATCGCTGCTCAGACCGCCAAGCAGGTGGTCCTGCAGAAGCTGCGCGAGGCCGAACGAGAGATGGTCTACGAGGAGTTCTCGAGCCGCGCCAGCGACATCGTTTCCGGCGTCATCCAGCGCCTTGAGCCGAAGCACGCCGTCGTCGACCTCGGCAAGACCGAAGGCATCTTCCCGATCACGGAGCAGGTGCGGAACGAACACTACCGCAACGGTCAGCGCCTGAAGTTCTTCCTGTTGGAAGTGCATCGCTCAATGCGCGGCCCCCAACTGATACTCTCGCGAACGCACAAAAACTTGCTCAAGCGCCTGTTCGAGCTGGAAGTGCCGGAGATCTATCGCGGCATCGTCGAAATCAAGTCGATCGCCCGCGAAGCCGGCTACCGCAGCAAAGTAGCGGTCTGGGCGCGACAGGAAGGCGTCGACGCCGTTGGCTCCTGCGTCGGCCTGCGCGGCATCCGCATCCAGAACATCGTCAACGAACTCAACGGCGAACGAATCGACGTCATCCAGTGGGATGAGAATCCCTCACGCTTCGTCGGCAACGCCCTCAGCCCCGCCCAGGTGCTCACCGTGCGCATGGATGAGGAAGAGAACACGGCGTCAGTTATCGTTCCTGACCGCCAGCTCTCCCTGGCCATCGGCAAAGAAGGCCAGAACGCGCGGCTCGCGGCTAAGCTCACCGGCTGGAGAATCGACATCAAACCTGAGTCGGCGATGAGCCCAGAGCTGGCGGCCGAGGTCGCAGCCGAGCAAGCAGCCATCGCCACCGCAGAACCGGCCCCGGCACCGGTCAGGCCCAAGGAAGAGAAAGAGGCCGCGCCTACCGAGCAGGCTAAACGCGCCGAAGAGCCAGAGCCGTGGATGGAAGTCGTCGAGGCGGAAGAGGGCGAGGAAGCAGAGGTCGCCGCCGAGACAGCAACCGAACGGCCCCCAGCCACCCCCGCACCCGCCGCGGCTGGAGGCCTGCGCTTCGCCGAGGATCTGGCGCCAGCGATGACGCCGGCGCCCAAGAAGACGAAGAAGGGCAAGGGCAGGGGCAAAGCCACCGACGCTGAAGCCGCCGAAGAGAAAGGCAAGAAAGCAGCGCGCAAGGGCCGCCGCCTGGCCGCCGTCGTAGATGAGGAAGATGAAGAAGAAGAAGAAGACATCGACTTCGAAACCGGTCTCGATCAGTTCGGCTGGTCAGAAGAAGACGAGAAGGACGCCGACGATTGACCTCCACCAAGGCTAAGACACGCCCAACGCCCCAGCGCACCTGCGTCGCCTGCGGAACAACAACGAATAAGCGCGCCCTCGTACGCATCGTGCGCACCGCGGACGGCATCTTGGCCGACGCCACCGGCAAGCTGGCCGGGCGCGGCGCCTACGTCTGCGGAGAGAGCGCCTGCTGGGACGAGGCGCTAACAAATGGCCGCCTCGAGCACTCACTCAAGACCAAACTCAGCGCAGACGACGCCGACGCCCTCAGGGCGTACGCCGCTACCCACTCAGGAGGCAGCCAGTGACCGAGGACGACAAAAAGGCCGCTCCAGTCGCTGAGAAGCCCAAGGTATCGCTGTCATCAACGATCATGGTGCGCGATCTGGGCGAGGCCCTGAACATTTCGCACATCGACGTCATCAAGGAGCTGATGAAGCGCGGCGTCATGGCCTCCGTCAACGAGACAGTCGACTTTAGCGTCGCCTCCGCCGTCGCCACTGACCTCGGCTTCGACGTCCAGCAAGGAGAGGCGCCGACTGCGACAAAAGCAGAAGCGCCAGCGGAAGCTGAAGGCGCGGTCGTCGAAGGCGAACTCGTGGAGCCGGAGGACGAGAAGCTCCTGCAGCCACGGCCGCCCATCGTCACCGTCATGGGCCACGTCGACCACGGCAAGACGAGCATCCTCGACGCCATTCGAGAGACCAACGTAATCGCACAGGAAGTGGGCGCCATCACCCAGCACATCGGCGCCTATCAGGTGACCGTCAACGACCGCCTCATCACCCTGATCGACACCCCCGGCCACGAGGCCTTCACGGAGATGCGCGCACGCGGCGCCAGCCTCACCGATATCGCTGTGCTGGTCGTCGCCGCCGACGACGGCGTCATGCCGCAGACAAGAGAGGCGATCTCCCACGCCACGGCCGCCAACGTGCCGATCATCGTCGCCATCAACAAGACGGATCTGCCGGCAGCCAACGCCGACAACGTCAAGCAGCAGCTAACGCAGAACAACATCATCATCGAGGAGTTCGGCGGCGACGTCATCGCCGTACCGCTTTCAGCGAAGACAAAGGAAGGCCTCGACGACCTGCTCGAGCACATCCTCCTCGTCGCCGAAGTGGCCGAGCTTAAGGCAAACCCTGACCGCCCGGCCGAAGGCGCAATCGTCGAATCGCGGAAGCACCAGAGCCGCGGGCCCCTGGCCACCGTCATCGTGCAAAAGGGCACGCTGCGCACCGGCGACATCGTCATCGCCGGCTCTTCCTACGGCAAGGTCAAGGCGATGTTCGACGAAAACGGTGGCCGAGTAAAGGAAGCCGGCCCCTCGACACCCGTTGAGGTGATGGGCCTGAACAAGGTGCCACGCGCCGGCGACACCTTCGCCGTCCTCGACAAAGAACGCGAGGCGCGCGACCTCGCCGAGACCCGCGCCCGCGCCGAGACCCAGGGCACGACCCGCGCCGTCACTCTCGAAGCAGTCTCGGGAGACATCGCCGCCGGACGCGTCAAGGACCTGAACATCGTCATCAAGGCCGATACCGTTGGCAGCATCGAAGCGATCCGCGGCTCCATCGAAAAGCTGAGCATCGACGAGGTGCGTGTGCACGTAATCAGCACTGGCACCGGCAACGTCAGCGAGTCCGACGTCATGCTGGCGAGCGCCTCGCGGGCGATCATCCTTGGCTTCACCGTGAAGACTGACCTCGGCGCCAAGAAGCGGGCCGAGGTCGAGGGTGTGGACGTTCGCCTCTACGAGATCATCTACGTCTTGATCGAAGACATCGAAGTGGCCGTGAAGGGCCTCATGGACCCGGTATTCCAGGACGTTATCGACGGTCACGCCGAGGTGCGCGCGACGTTCAAGGTGCGCGGCGGCAAGATCTCCGGCTGCATGGTCACCGACGGCCTCGTGCGGCGCAACTCCCTGGCCCGCGTCATGCGCGACGGCACCATGATCCACGAGTCCAAAGTGTCCAGCCTCCGCCGCTTCAAAGACGACGTGCGCGAAGTCGCCAACGGCCTAGAGTGCGGCCTCGGCGTCGAGGGCTTCGCTGACTTCGAGGAGGGCGACATCATCGAGGCCTTCCACACCGAGCAGAAGGGCTAGGCGGCTTAACGGGGCACCGCCCCGGAGAGAGACGGAGATGAGCAGAAGGACCGACCGCCTGAACGGACTCTTTCGCAGCGAGCTGGCAGACCTCATCAGCAGCGAGCTGCGCGACCCCCGCGTCACCGGCATGATCAGCATCACCAGCGTCGACGTCTCCCCTGATCTGGAGCACGCCACCGTCTACGTCAGCGTCCTGGCCGAAGACGCGGAGCAACAAAAGACTTCGCTGGCCGCCCTCAACAACGCCGCTCCCTTCCTGCGCAAGCAAGTGATGGAGCGCGTGCACATCCGCCGCGTGCCAAGCTTCGAGTTCGAGGCCGATCACACGATCGAAGAAGGCGCGCGCATGCTCGATCTGATGAAGAAGGTGGCCGCAGAGCGCGAGCCGCCGACGGATCAGTAGGACACCGATGAGC
>CBDTZZ010000017.1:0-10213 GCA_965365035.1 uncultured bacterium
ACAGGGATACCCGTAGTGTCGGACGCCGCCGATCCGCTATTAGTCTCGATCGCAGGCAGAGGCCTTCGGCGGCCAGAAGCCTTTCGAGGGAGAACCAGCGTGCTCCGACTCATCTTCGCAGCGCTTCTCGCCCTGATCCTCTCCCAAGAGGACGTCGAGTAGCGTGGGCCTCTGGAACAGCGTCACCGACGCCGTCGACGAATTCCGCGTCGAGAGCGTCATCGAAATCTTCAGCCTCGCAGTCCTCATCTACCTGGTGCTCTTACTCGTAAAAGGCACGACCGCGATGTCTCTGCTGCGCGGCATGCTTATCATCGTCATCACCGCCGTCATCCTCGTCGAGGCCTTCAACCTGACCGTCCTCAGCTGGCTCCTAAACAACTCCTTCCCGGCGCTCCTCATCGCGCTGCCCATCATCTTCCAGCAGGAGATCCGCCGCTTCCTTGAGCGCATCGGGCGCACGGGCCGTTGGCACTGGCCGGCCGCACGGGCAAATCTGGAAAGCGTTGTCGATGGCATCGCCGACGCCTCGATGACGCTCGGGGAGCAGCACCGCGGCGCCATCATCGTCATCGAGCGCGAAACCGGCCTTGAGGACTACATCGACACCGGCACGAAGCTCGAAGCGCTTTGCTCGACGGAACTGCTGATGTCCCTCTTCTACCCGAACTCCGCCCTCCATGACGGCGCCGTCATCGTTCGCGGAGACCGCGTCGTCGCCGCCGGCGCGACCCTGCCGCTTTCAGAACGAACCGACAGCCTTCATGGCACTCGTCATCGCGCCGCCCTCGGCCTCTCGGAGCGAACCGACGCCGTGATCGTCGTCGCATCGGAGGAGACCGGGACCGTGTCCATCGCGGCCAACGGCCGGGTCATCTCCAACCTGGATGGTCCTCGCCTGCGCGGCATTCTCCGCAGCCTGATCTTGCCTTCCTCCGACCTGGATCGCCCTGAGGGCCCCAGACTGCCCAGGCTGAGCCGGCGGGATAACTAACGATGCAAGGTATCGCCAGGATCTTCCAGGAGACACTCCAATTCTTTGCCGCTCTCGCCCGCCCGGTGGTCGATTCGCTAAGTGACAACCGCGGCCTGGCGGGTCTTTCCGTCGTGCTCGCCTTCGGCCTCTGGATCTTCGTCACCGACACCGAGAACCCGACGCAGACGCGCGTCCTCCCTATCGACATACCGGTTCTGCCGATCAACGTTCCGGACGACGTCGCCATAGCGTCCAGCATCGCGCCGGTGCGCCTGCGCATCACGGTCGCTGAGGACGTCTTCGAGAGCCTGACGGCAGGCGACTTCGAGGCTGACGTGGACCTCGATGGGCTGACCGTCGGCAGCTACGAACTTCCGGTCAGCGTCCGGGCGTTAACCAGTCGCGGCGGCCTGCGCATCGACGAACCGTTGCCGGACATCGTGTCTGTGGAACTTGCTCAACTCACAGGTAAGACCGTGCCTGTCCAGATCGACGTCACGGGGTCGCCGGCGCCCGGCTTCACGATGGGCCCTGCTATACCTGACCCTGACACAGTGCTCGTGACAGGCCCCCAGGAAGAGGTGGACAGTGTGTCCCAGGTGACGGCGACGATCGACGTCACCGCTCGCACTGACTCCGTCGATCAAGCCGTGCGCCTGTCGCCACGCGACGACCGCGGCTTCGTTGTACAGCGGGTTAACCTGGAGCCACCCGTCATTGGCGTCACCATCGAGATCGCGCAGGAGCGGTTCTCGCGATCCGTCGTCGTCACTGCCATCATTGCCGGAGAACCGGCCACCGGATACAACGTCGTCTCAGTCAACGTCGACCCACCGACGGTTACCGTCCGCGGCACGGAATCCTTCATCACTGGCACCGACTCTATCAATACCCAGCCGGTGGGCATCAGCGGCGCCGACGAGACTGTCGTTCGCTCCGTCTCGCTCGACATACCGAGCGGCGTTGAAGTCACCGGAGGCGTGCCGATCGTCACGGTCACCGTGACGATCGGACCTGCGACATCGGAATTCAGCTTCACGGCCCCCATAACCGCCGCCAACCTGGGGCCCAACCTGCGCATAGTGGGCTCACTGCCTTCGGTCACGGTAAAGCTCATCGGCCCGCACCCGATCCTGCTCCAGGTGAGCCCGGCCGATATCAGCGCAGTCGTCAACCTCTCTGGTCTGGGAGCCGGGACGCATTCGATCGAGATTGACGTCGCTCAGCTTGCAGGAGTCTCCGTCTCCGGCGTCACGCCCCGGGAGATCGACATCGTTCTGGAGTCCCAGTAGTGGCGAACACCGGGGCGCAGGCTATTCCTTCGACGCCCGATACTCGCAAGCCTGTAGCGGCGATAGTTGGCCGGCCCAACGTCGGCAAGTCCACGCTGTTCAACCGCTTGGTCGGCGACCGCCAGGCGATCGTCGAGGACATTCCGGGAACCACCCGCGATCGCCTCTACGGTGACGCCGAGTGGAAGACGACTCCTTACACGATCATCGACACGGGCGGTCTTGAGCCTGACGCCACCGAAGGCTACTCCGCGCTCATCCGGGAGCAGGTGGCCGTGGCGATGGCCGAGGCCGACGTCATCCTCTTCATCTGTGATGCTATGACCGGCGTGACTTCCGTCGATACCGAAATCGCCGAGCTTCTGCGCCGCGCCGACCGGCCGGTCCTGCTTCTCGCCAACAAGGGAGACAACGAAGAGCGCCGGGAGTTGGCAGTCGACTTCTATGAGCTCGGCCTCGGCGATCCGATGGCGATCAGCGCGCACCACGATATCGGCGTGCGCGAGGTGCAGGACAAGCTATTGGGCCTGTTGCCTGAGTCGCACCTGGAGGCCGAGACGCAGGTGCTGCGAATGGCCGTTGTCGGCCGGCCAAACGTTGGCAAATCCGCCCTCATCAACTCCATCCTCGGCGAAGACCGCGTCATCGTCAGCGACATGGCCGGGACGACCCGCGACGCCGTGGACACGCCATTCCAGTACGGCGACCGCAAGATGGTACTGATCGATACCGCCGGGCTACGGCGCCCGGGCCGCATCGAGAAGGGGATCGAGAAGTACAGCGTTATGCGTGCCCAGAAAGCGCTCGAGCGCAGCGACGTTATCGTCCTCGTCCTCGATGGCAACGAGAAAGTGGCGCACCAGGACCAGCACATTGCCGGCGACGTGGCGAAGGCCTTCAAGGGCATGGTGGTCGCCGTCAACAAGTGGGACCTCGCCGAGGACACCGAGGAGAACCGCGACACAATCGCCCACCGCGTGCTCACTCGCCTCCGCTTCACGCCCTGGGCGCCGCTGGCCTTCATCTCCGCAAAGACCGGGCTGAACGTCAAAGGCCTCCTGGACCTCGTCGTCGAGGTGGCTGAGGCTCGGTCTGTGCGCATCCCCACCTCAGAGGTCAACGCTGCCCTGCGCGACGCCGTTGCCGCGCACCCGCCGGCCTCGACCAGCCGCAAGCTCTTGAAGCTGAAGTACGCGACGCAGGCCGAGATACGCCCTCCCACGTTTGTCGTCTTCTGCAACGATGCAAAGAGCGTCCACTTCTCGTATCGGCGCTACCTGGAGAACCACTTCCGGCGCCGCTGGGGCTTCGAAGGCACGGCTATCCGGCTGGAGTTCAGGAGCCGCGCCGAGTGAACCCACTGGAACTCGCCGCCGTCGTCACAGCGTCCTATCTGATCGGCTCGATTCCCGTCGGCTATCTGACGGTGCGCCTTATGCGTGGCATCGACATTCGTGACCACGGCAGCGGCATGATCGGTGCGACGAACGTGCTCCGCGTGCTGGGCCGCGGTCCGTTCGTCGTCGTCATGATCCTCGATGCAGCGAAGGGCTACGTGCCCACCATCGTCACCTGGTATATCTTCGGTGCGCACGACCTGCAGGTCGCGGCGGGCATCGCCGCTGTCCTGGGCCACGACTTCCCAATCTTCATTCGTTTCCGTGGCGGCCGCGGCGTGGCGACGTCGTTCGGCGTCTACGCGGCGCTCGCACTGCCGCTGGCCGTAGGCATGTTCGCGCTGGGCGTCTTCATCGTCCTGGCGCTGCGCTACATGAGCGTGATGTCGATGGTGACGGTGCCGGGTGGTGCGGTAGTCCTGCTCGCCCTCGCTATCATTGGCGCGGGCGAAGACTTCACGTACACGAAGGCTATCTTCGGCGCCTTCGCCACGTTGTTCGTCGTCATCACCCATATTCCCAACATTAGACGCCTCATCAGGGGCACCGAACCCAAAATCGATGCCGACCTCGGCTCAACCGGGGCCAAAGTCGGCTCAACCTGACATCTAGAAGGAGCAGGAGTGACAGATCAACTGATTTCGAGAGATGAGATCGAAAAGGCGGTCCGCGGCCACAACGCCGACTACGTCGAGGTTCGGATCGACGATACCGCGGCTACGCGCCTCGTTTACCGGGGCCAAGAACTGGAGGAGATCGGCCGTACGCAGAGCTTCGGCGGCTGCGCACGGGCCCTCGTCAACGGCGGCTGGGGCTTCGTCAGCTTCAACCGGCCGCAGGATATCCGCACGCGGGTCGAGGAAGCGGTAACGCAGGCGCGCCACGTCGGCACGGAAACGAGCGTTCTGGCGCCCGTCGATCCAGTCGTCGATGTCGTCCCGCTTGATGTCGCGATGGACCCGCGCACGATCACGCTCGCGCGCAAGAAGGAGATCTTCGACAACTACAACGCGAGGATGCTCTCGGTCGATGGCGTTACCAGCACGAACATCGTCTACGGCGACGCCCACAAGCGCGTGACCTTCGCCAGCTCGGAAGGCTCGTACATCGAGCAGGAGCGCATCGATGTCATCTCGCGGTTGGCGGCGACGGCGCGACATAACGGCGACATGCAGCAGGCGAGCATGAGCCTGGGCGCCCTCAACGACTTCTCGTACGTCGACACGCTCGACGAATCGGCTGACACGATCGCCGGCCGCGCTGTCGAGCTGTTGAACGCACCGTACGTGGAGCCCGGCGTCTACCCGGTCGTCCTCGACCCGATCCTTGCCGGCGTCTTCTGTCACGAGGCGTTCGGTCACCTTTCCGAATCGGACTTCGTCTACGAAAATGACCGCATGAAGGAGATCATGGTGCTCGGACGTAAGTTCGGCCAGAAGAACCTCAACATCGTCGACGGTGCTGCCGTGCCGGACCTGCGCGGCAGTTTCAAGTACGACGACGAAGGGACGCCGGCGAAGAAGACCGACCTCATTCGTGAGGGCGTCCTCGTCGGCCGGCTGCACTCGCGTGAGACGGCTGGCAAGATGGGCGAACCACCCTCCGGCAACGCGCGCGCCATCGACTACCGCTTCCCACCGATCGTACGCATGACCAACACCTACATCGAGGAGGCCGACGCCACTTTCGAAGATCTTATCGGCGGCATCAAGCTAGGTGTCTACGCCCGCAACTGGTTCGGCGGCACGACGAGCATGGAGATGTTCACCTTCTCTGCCGGCGAGGCGTTCATGATCCGCGACGGCAAGGTTGCTGAACTTCTGCGGCCCGTCAAGCTGACCGGCAACCTCTTCACGACGCTCGAGAACATCGACGGCATCGCCCAGGACCTCGACTTCAACCAGGGCGGCGGCTGCGGCAAGGGCGGCCAGATGCCGCTGCCGGTCTCCAACGGCAGCCCGCATATCCGCATACAGGACTGCGTAGTAGGGGAGCGATAGATGACTGACCTCAACGCAGTCCTCGACGCGGCGCGGAAGGCCGGTGCGCAGCAAGCAGAGGCCTACCAGTCCGCCAACGAAGAGACGCCCGTAAAGTTCGAGGCCAACCGCCTCAAGGAGCTGAACTCGCGGCACTCCAGCGGCGTCGCCCTGCGCGTCATCGCCGACGGGCGCATCGGCTTCGCCTCCAGCACGCGCCCGGACGACGTCGATGATCTCGTCAGCGCCGCGATGGAAACGGCGCCGTTCGGCCCCGAGGCTCACTTCGACTTCCCGAAGCAAGCGGAGGCGCCGGTGGTCGAGACGTTCGACCCCGCGACCGAGTCGTTCGCGGTCGACGACATGATTGCCGCCGGCCAATCGCTGATCGACGCCGTGCGCAAGGTCGAGCCGGAGCTGCTATGCGACGCCCAGCTGCGGCGCATCGTCGGCGAGGTGACGCTCGTCAATAGCAACGGGGCGAACGTCTCCTATCGCGGCTCGATGCTCATGGCCTGGCTGCACGGCGCACTGATCCGCGGCACCGACATGCTCTTCGTCGGCGACGTCGACGCCTCTGTCTCGCCTGACCTCGACACCGCTCGTATCGAGCGCACGGTCACCTGGCAGCTCGAACACGCCCGTGACCTCGCCACGATGCGCACCGCGGACATGCCGGTCATCTTCACCAGCTCCGGTGTCGCCGATGCCCTCGTGATGCCGCTGACGCTGGCCTTCTCCGGCAGGCTCGTTCAGCAGGGCCAGTCACCGCTCGCTGGCAAGCTGGGCGAAGAAGTCTACGACGCCAGGCTCTCCGTGCACGACGACGCTACGCTGCCGACGCGCCCCGCTTCGCGACCCTTCGACGACGAGGGCGTCGCCAGCAGGCGCACGCCTCTTATCGAGCAGGGAGCTGTCCGCAGCTTCATGTACGATCTTCAGTCCGCGGGCCTCGCGAAGGCGGCGTCCACCGGCAGCGCTGGGCGCTCCCTCACGAGCCAGCCCAGCATCTCCCCGACGTCTCTGATCATCGATCCCGGCGAGACGACTTTCGAAGAGATGGTGGCGGGTATCAAGGAGGGTTTGATCGTCGAAGACCTGATGGGTGCCGGGCAGGGCAACGTAATGGGCGGCGATTTCTCCGGCAACGTCCTCCTTGGGTATAAGATCGAGGACGGCAAGATCGTCGGCCGCGTGAAGGACACGATGGTCGCCGGCAACGTTCACGAGGCGCTGGCCAGCGTCTCCGCGATCGGGGCCGAAGCGCGCTGGATCAACGGCACGATACACACGCCACCGCTCCTATTCGACCGAATGGCGGTCTCCGCCAAGGCTTCCTGAAGCTTGGTGTTTGAATGAATTTCACAGAATACTTAGAAGCGCTGGTCGATAGCTCGCAGCAGCTCAAGATCGCAGAGCTGCAGCGCCTGTCAGACCCTTCGCCAGAACAGGCGGAGCAGTTCGCCGCATGCTGGCCGGACATAGACGTCCGTCGCCGTCGTCGCATCCTGCAAGAGCTTATCGAGCTCGCCGAGGACACCGTCGAGCTGAACTTTGATTTCGTATTCCGCCACGCCCTTGGAGACACCGATGACGAGGCTCGTCTCGCGGCTGTGCGCGGCCTCTGGGAGTACGAGTCGCCAGACTTCATCGACGACCTGACTGCGCTCACGCAGACGGACGACAGCGCGGCTGTTCGCGCGGAAGCCGCTCTCGCTCTCGGCCGCTTCGTGCTCCTCTTCGAGACCGGCCGCCTCCGGGAGCGGCACTTTGAGCGCGTGGCCACCGCCCTGCGCCGCGCCATCGAAAACGCCGCCGAGATCGAGGAAGTGCGCGCCCGTGCGATCGAATCGATCGGCCCGTACGATGCCGACTGGGTGCGTCAGGCCGTCACTCAGGCGTACGAAAGCGGCAGTCATCGCCTTAAGGTCAGCGCCGTGCACGCCATGGGCCGCAGCGCTGAGTCGCGGTGGCTGCCCCTCCTTCAACGCGAACTTACCAGCGATGAAGCCGAGCTACGCTATGAGGCAGCCGTCGCCAGCGGCTCGTTGGCCGACGAAGCCGCCGTGCCCAGCCTCGTTCCACTTGCGGCCGACGCCGACGACGAGGTGCGGGCAGCGGCCATCGCGGCACTGGGCGAGATCGGTGGCGAGGCCGCCCGGCGTGCGCTCGACGACCTCGTCGATACACCGTCGGCAGCGGCAAGTGAAGCCGCGGCGGCGGCGCTCGCCGAAATAGACGCGGATAACGACAACGACCCGCTCGGATTCAAGCTGGGCAGCTGACGTGGCTACTAGTAGGCGGAGCGACTCGCGGACCGAGACGGCGGTATCGGCGGGCGGCGTTGTCTATCGGCGCGGCGACGACGCCATCGAGGTCGTCATCTGCGGCCGGATCAGCGACGGCGTCTGGGGACTGCCCAAGGGCACCCCAGAAGACGGAGAGTCGCTGGAGGAGACGGCGGTTCGGGAGGTGTCCGAGGAGACCGGCCTCAAAGTGCAGATCGGCGAAAAAGTCGGCGTCGTTGAGTACTGGTTCGCGCGCACCGGCGTCCGCTACCACAAGTGGGTCCATCACTATCTTTTCCAGGCCACAGGCGGCGATACCGACAGCCACGATCTCGAGTATGATAGGGTCGAATGGCGGCCCATCGAGAACGCGCTAAAGACGCTCACTTTCAAGAACGAGTCAGACATGCTGGAGAAGGCCCGCGAGATGATCGATACGGCGCACGAATGAGAGTGCATGACGACGTCGTCGCGCGCGGCAAGAAGACGGTCATCCGCCGCAAGCGTCTGGCCGATGCCGCCGACGAGTACCGCTGGCGCTCTGACCCGGAGCTCGCGCAATACGACGCCTCCCGCCCGGTGCAGGTGCCGTTCGAGAACTACCTGCGTAACTGGAGCTTCGACTATCGCTTCACGGACATGGGCGGCCGCTCTTTCGCCATCGAAGACCAGTCCGGCCGCCACATCGGCAACGTCATGTACTACAACATCGACCAGACCCGTGGCGAGGCCGAGATCGGCATCAGCATCGGCGAGCGCGACTACTGGTCCGGCGGCTATGGCACCGACGCCATCATCGCCTTAACGCATGTGCTCATGGCGCGTGGAGACATCCTTCGCCTTTACCTGCACACACTCGACTGGAACATTCGCGCCCAGCGCGCCTTCCAGAAGGCCGGCTTCCGGACGTGCGGCACCTCCTGGCGCGACGCGCGCACGTTCATCGTGATGGAACTCTTGCGCGAGCAGCCGGTCGCCCCGGCAGCGCCTGCTGTTACCGCCTAGGCGCTGGGTTTGGCCGCCGGCCGGCCCGGAATGTCCAGGTCGCGCGGCGGCGGCGCAGGATTCGGAATCCCCGCCATCAGCTGGTTCGGGACGAGCGCCGCCAGCTCCTTCAGCGTCCACTTCCCGTCCTTTTCGATCGACTGGATGTGGTGCTCCTCGTGGGCCAGAGAAACGCTGCCGCCCCCGACGTGAAAGATCTTGCCGTTCACGTTCCAGGCGTCGTCCGTGCACAGCCAGGCCGTCATCGGCGCCACGTGCTCGGCTGTCATCGGCACAACTGGCTCCGGCGGGCGCGCCGGCTCCTGGATGCCGGCCTTCGCCCGGATCTGCCGCGATGCCTGCGGGATTTGCGCGATCATTCGCGTCTGCGCGCCCGGTGCGATCACGTTGCAGGTCACGCCGTATCGTCCGAGGTCACGCGCCACCACTCGTGTCAGACCGGCGATGCCGGCCTTCGCGGCGCCGTAGTTCGACTGCCCGGAGATGCCGCGCAGACCTGAAATCGACGAGAAGTTGACGATCCGGCCGTAGCGCTGCTGCCGCATCAGCACGGACGCCGGCTTGATCGTGTTGAAATGGCCCTTCAGGTGGACGCCGTACACATCGTCCCACTCTTCTTCGCTCATGTTGAAGATCATGCGGTCGCGCAGGATCCCGGCGACGTTGATCAGCATGTCGATGCGCCCGAAGGCGTCCACACACTGACGTACCATCGCCTCGCCGCCGTCGGCTGTCGCCACGCTGTCGTAGTTCGCCACGGCGGTGCCGCCGGCTTCCTTGATTTCGGTTGCCACCTGGTCGGCCGGCCCGTTGTCGTGGCCCGTTCCGTCGACGTTTCCGCCCGGATCGTTGACGACGACGCTAGCGCCTTCCTTTGCTAGCAGCATCGCCACTGCCCGTCCGATGCCGCGCCCGGCGCCGGTGACTACTGCGTTGCGTTCATCCAGCTTGCCCATATCGCCCCTACGCCTTCGCTGGCTCTTGTGCTGTCGCTTCCCGTCCCGGGACGTCGAGGTCAGGAGGCGGCGGCGTTGGGTTTTTCGTTCCCTCCAGTAGGCCCGGTACCTGCGCAGACAGCTCGTCCAGCGTCCACATACCGGGCTTGAAGATCGTCCGCCAGGGTGTCGGATGCTGCAGGACCGCCACCGTGCCGCCGTAGACGTGGAAGATCTGGCCGTTCACGTTCCAAGCGCCGTCGGTCGCCAGGTGGACGGTCATCGGTGCCACCCAGTCGGCGTCTAGCATGCCGACTCCGCCCGGAGGCGGTGCGCCTGCC
>CBDTZZ010000018.1:0-10021 GCA_965365035.1 uncultured bacterium
GTGGGATCAAGCAAGTGGCGTCCGGCCGCTTCGGTGTGACGAGCGAGTACCTCGTGAGCGCCGACGAGCTGCAGATCAAGATGGCGCAGGGCGCCAAGCCGGGCGAGGGCGGGCAGCTGCCGGGCCACAAAGTCTGGCCCTGGATCGCCGCCGTGCGCTACTCGACGCCGGGCGTCGGCTTGATCAGCCCACCGCCGCACCACGACATCTACTCGATCGAAGACCTGGCGCAGCTGATCCACGACCTCAAGAACTCGAACCCGCGCGCTCGCATCGCCGTCAAGCTGGTGGCCGAGGTCGGCGTCGGCACCGTCGCGGCGGGCGTCGCCAAGGCGAAGTCCGACGTCGTACTCATCAGCGGCCACGACGGCGGTACCGGCGCCAGCCCGCTGACTTCGATCAAGCACGCCGGCATCCCCTGGGAGCTGGGCCTGGCGGAGACACAGCAGACGCTCGTCCTCAACAACTTGCGCGACCGCATCGTCGTCCAGACGGACGGCCAGATGAAAACGGGCCGTGACGCGATCATCGGCGCGCTGCTCGGAGCGGAGGAGTACGGCTTCGCGACGGCGCCGCTGGTGGTGATGGGCTGCATCATGATGCGCGTCTGCCACATGGACACTTGTCCCGTCGGCATCGCCACGCAGAATCCCAAGCTGCGCGAGAAGTTCGTGGGCCAGGCGGAGCACGTCGTCAACTTCTTCCACTTCATCGCCGAAGAGATGCGCGAATACCTGGCGGCGATGGGCTATCGCAGCGTGGACGAGATCATCGGCCGCAGCGACATGCTGGACATGCGCCGCGCCATCGACCACTACAAAGCTCGCGGCCTCGACTTCTCTGCCATCTTCTACCGGCCCGACGTCGGCCCCGATGTCGCCACGCGACGGATCACGGACCAGGACCATGGGCTGGACAAGGCGCTGGATCAGGAGCTATTGCCGCTCGCGAAGCCGGCGCTGGACAAGAAGAAGAAGGTCGAGATCGAGATGCCGATCCGCAACGTCAACCGCACGGTCGGCACGATCCTCGGTAGCGAGTTGTCCCGCAAGTACGGACTGGACGGCCTGCCCGACGACACGATCAAGATCCGCTTCGACGGCTCGGCCGGTCAGAGCTTCGGCGCCTTCGTCCCGCGCGGCATCACCATGTTCCTCGAGGGCGACTCCAACGACTACGTCGGCAAGGGGCTCTCCGGCGGCAAGCTAATCATCTACCCGCCGAAAGCCTCGACGTTTGTGCCCGAAGAGAACATCGTCATCGGCAACGTGGCGCTGTACGGCGCGACCAGCGGCATGCTCTTCGCGCGTGGCGTCGCCGGCGAGCGTTTCGGCGTTCGCAACTCCGGCGCGATGGCCGTCATCGAAGGCATCGGCGACCATGGCTGCGAATATATGACCGGCGGCCGCGTCGTCGTCATCGGCCGGGCGGGGCGCAACTTCGCCGCCGGCAGGAGCGGCGGCATCGCCTACGTCTATGACGCCGACGGCGACTTCCACGTTCGCTGCAATCAGGAGATGGTGGACCTCGAGAAGCTGGATGACACTGAGGACCTGGACCTGGTGCGCGGCCTGCTGGAGCGCCATCGCCAATACACAGGCAGCACCGTCGCCGAGCGGATGCTGGCGGACTGGCCGAAGATCGCCAAGAAGTTCGTGAAGGTGATGCCGAAGGACTACAAGCGAGTTCTTCTGGAGCAGCTGAAGGAGACGCGCAAGGTGAAGGCCGCGGCGAAACGCAAGAACGGCAGCAACGGCAAGAACGGCCGGTCGCGAAAGACCTCGAAGGCGAAGACGAAGAAGGCCGCGCGTGGGTAAGCCGACCGGCTTCATGGAGTTCGCGCGCGAGGTGCCGAAAAGGCGCCCCGTGAAGAAGCGCCTGCACGACTGGCTGGAGGTCTACCAGGACTTCCCGCCCAAGCACCTGCAGAAGCAGGCCGCGCGCTGCATGGACTGCGGAATCCCTTTCTGCCACCAGGGCTGCCCGCTGGGCAACATCATCCCCGACTGGAACGACCTCGTTTATCGCGACCTCTGGCGCGAGGCGATCGACCGCTTGCACGCGACGAACAACTTCCCGGAGTTCACCGGCCGCCTCTGCCCCGCGCCCTGCGAATCGTCCTGCGTGCTGGCGATCAACGATGACGCCGTGACGATCAAGCAGATCGAGCTGGAGATAATCGAGCGCGCACGCAAGGAAGGTTGGATCAAGCCAGAGCCGCCGGAACACCAGACGGGAAAGCGTGTTGCCATCATCGGCTCCGGACCCGCGGGCCTGGCGGCGGCGCAGCAGCTCGCCCGCGCCGGCCACGCCGTGACGGTCTTCGAGCGTGATTCGCGGATCGGCGGCCTCCTGAGATACGGCATCCCGGACTTCAAGATGGAGAAGTGGACCATTGACCGCCGCCTGGAGCAGATGGAGGCCGAAGGCGTTGAGTTCCGCCCCAACTCCAACGTCGGCAAGGAGATCGACGCCGGCGACCTGCTCAAGGAGTACGACTCGCTCTGCCTGACCGGCGGCGCGACGCACCCGCGCGATCTGCAGGTGCCCGGACGCGAGCTGACAGGCAGTTACTTCGCGATGGAGTATCTGCCGCTGCAGAACAAGCGCAACGCCGGCGACGAGATCCCGGAGGAGCAGTTCATCTCGGCGAAGGGCAAGCGCGTGATCATCCTGGGCGGCGGCGATACAGGCGCAGACTGCCTGGGGACAGTGCACCGCCAGGGCGCGAAGTCCGTGATCCAGATGGAGATCATGCCGGAACCGCCGGAGCACCGCCCGACAGACACGCCGTGGCCGACGTACCCGAACATCTACCGCGTGTCGGCAGCACACGAAGAAGGCGGCGAGCGTGAGTTCTCCGTGCAAACGACGCGCCTCTCCGGCGGCAGAGGCGCCCTCCAGAAGCTCCATGGCAACGAGGTCGAGTTCGCACGCGAGGACGGCCGCATGGTGATGAAGGAGATCCCAGGAACGCAGTTTGAGGAGCGCGTCGACCTGCTGTTGCTGGCGATGGGCTTCCTGGGCCCCGAGCGCTACATGCTCGACCAGCTGGGAGTCGAGGTGAACGACCGCGGTAACGTCGTCTGCGGCCAGGACAAGGCGACCAGCGTGCCCGGCGTCTTCACGGCCGGCGACATGACGCGCGGCCAGTCGCTCATCGTCTGGGCGATCCAGGAAGGGCGCACAGCCGCCCGCGGCATCGACCGCTACCTGATGGGCGAGACGGCCCTGCCCGGCAACTAGACCGGCCAGCCGCGCCCGCTTACAATTTCGCTCGTGCCCGCCCCGTAGGACACAACCCCGCCCTCACCCGCCAAACGGAGGCCAGACGTGCCCGAGAAAGTTAGCATCGACGTCATCCCCGGCGTTCGCGACGCCGTATTCGACCTCATTTCGTCGTATCCGAAGAGCAAGCGCTTCTGCCGCTACGCCGACGTGCGCATCGAAGTCAGCGAAGGCAAGGTCGCCGTCGCCGAGAACGGGATGGACAAGTTCAGCACGGAGGACTATGGCTTTTCGTTCGGCGTACGCGTGCTGGCCGGACAGAACGTCGTTTCGCCAGGCTACGTCGGCGAGATCGTCGGCACGGCAGACCTGCCCCGCCTGCAGGAACGGCTACGAGAGGCGCTGGACAGCGCCTACGGGCGAGCAGTCGCCAACGCCCGCGGCAAGGACGCCGCGCGTTCACGGTACGGCGCGCTCGGCTCCTCACTGTACGACCTGGAGCTGGCGCCGATCGACGTCCGGCAGGACGAGACGCCCTTCCAGGCCGAGATCGACCCGCGCGACGTGCCCCTGGACGACGCCGTGGACTACGTGCGCGACGTTTCGGCACGCGTCCGAGACCTGAACTCCGCTGTCGCTTACAACTACGTCTCGGCCTTCACGCAGCTGCAGCGCCACCTTTTCGTGAGCAGCGACGGGGCGAACATCCAGCAGTCGTTCGCGGTCTCGCAGGGGACGACGTTCGTTATCGCCCAGGGCGACGAGGGCCACCAGGAGCTCTACGATTACACCGGCCACCAGCGCGGCTGGGAAGTGATCACGCACGGCGTCGACGAGGAGTTCATCAAGTTCCAGCACCTGATGGACTTCTCGCTGGAGCTGGCGCGGGACGCCATCACTCTTTGCGCCTGTAAGCCGCTGAAGGCGACGGACAAGGACGTCGTCGTCGTCACTGACCCGCACTACAATGCGCTGCTCTGCCACGAAGTCGTCGGCCATCCAACGGAGCTGGACCGCGCGCTCAAGTTTGAGACGGGCTACGCGGGGCGTTCCTGGCTTCTGCGCGACATGAACGAGAACCAGCTCGGCAAGCGGGTCGGGTCAGACCTCGTGACGGCGTTCAGCGACCCGACGATCGACGGGTTCGGCCACTATATGTACGACGATGAAGGTACGCCGGCGCGCCGCGTCGTCCACCTGGACAAGGGCATCTTCAACGGCTTCTCGAACAGCCGTCAGACAGCGGGGTTCCTCGACGCCGAGCCCAACGGCCACTACAAGGCGACCGACGCCTCGCTCGTGCCGCTGATCCGCATGTCGAACACTGCCTTCACGCCCGGCGAGGATGACCACCACGACATCATCCGCGACGTGTCCGACGGTTACTACGTCGTCGGCCACCGTATCCCTTCGATCGCCGAGTCGCGCGAGAACTTCCGCATCACGGCGATGAAGGTGTACAAGATCGAGAACGGCGAGATCGGCGAGATGTTCCGCGACGGCGGCCTGATGAGCGACACGCGGGACTTCTTCCTGAACGTCGACGCGATGGGCGACGACTTCCAGTTGTTCTCGATTCCCAACTGCGGCAAGGGCCAGCCGATGCAGACGAAACGCATGTCGAACGGCGGCCCGACGATGCGCTCCCGCGCACGCCTCACGGGGCGCTAGGCGTCGCATGAGGGACCTTTGGCGCGACGAGGACGCCGGCGCGAACGATATCGCGCAACTCGTCTACCTTTCGAATCTGATCGGCGCGGACGTCGATCTCGTACAACCGGGCGGCGGAAACACCTCCGTAAAGCTGGCGGAGGACGACGTCTTCGGCGAGCGCGTGGAGGCGCTGGTGGTCAAGGGCAGCGGCACAGACCTGCAGACGATCGCGGCGGCCGGGTTCACGCACCTTTCCGCGGACCGCCTGGCGACGCTGCGATCTCGCGAGTCGATGTCCGACGAAGAGATGATGGCGCTGATGCGCGCCTGCATGCTCTTCCCGGACCGCGACCCCGTGCCCAGCGTCGAGACGCCGCTGCACTCGATCATCCCCCACCGCTTCGTCGCCCACACCCACGACGTCGCCACGCTTTCGCTCAGCGATACGCCGTCGGCGCGTGAGAACGTGGAGCGCGTCTACGGGACGGGCGTCGCCTTCCTGGAGTACCTGCGCCCAGGCTTCCCGCTAGCGAAGGGCATGGCCGAACGATACGCCGACGGCCTCCCGAACGACGCCACCGGCCTGGTGATGGAGAAGCACGGCCTGACGACGTGGGGCGACACGGCGAAGGAGTGCTACACGAACCTGCTCTCGATCATCAGCCGCGCCGAGGAGTACCTTGCGGGCCGCGACAAGCGCTCATTCGCCGGCGCCACCTTAGCGCTCGACGAAGAGGGCCGCCGCGATGCAGCCGCTGCCCTCGCCCCGATCATCCGCGGCGAACTGCAGCGAAGTGGCGCCTGGCGACCGGTGCTCGCCTTCGACGACTCGCCGGAGATGTTGGAGGCGATCTCGTCGGAGGGGTTCGCGGAGCTGGCGGCGCGAGGCGTGATGACGCCGGAGCACATCATGCGCGCCGGACGGCGGCCGTTGGTGCTGCCAGCGGACGTCCGGCCAACCGACGTGACAAGCGCCTTCGCCGACTTCCGGGCCGACTACGAGCGCTATCTCGCCGCCAACGACCAGGATGAGCCGATCCCGGACTGGCTGAAGGTGATCGCGGCACCGGGCGTCGGAGCCTTCTTCTCCGGCAAGGACCGGCGCAGCGCGCTAGTCGCCGCTACCTGCTACCGGGCGACGCTGCGGATGATCGCCGGCGCGGAGGCGGTCGAGACGTTCCAGTCGCTTTCGGACGCCGAGGCCTGTGAGATGGAGTACTGGCCGCTGGAGCGCCGCAAGATCGCCGCCGGCCTGAAGGCGACGAAGCCGCTGGACGGGAAGATCGCTCTCGTCATCGGCGGCGGGAGCGGCATCGGCCGGGCGACAGCGATTCGATTCGCGACGGAGGGCGCACACGTCACGCTGGCCGACCTCGACCTCGGCGGCGCACAGAGCGTCGCCAACGAGATCAACGCAGCATCACCCGAGCGCGCTCACGCGGTCGCGGCCGACGCCGCGGACCCGGCGGCGATGGAGAACGCCGTCCGCGAAGCCGTGCTGCGCTTCGGTGGGCTCGACGTGCTGTTCTACTCACCGGGCGTGGCACCGCAGCTACAACCGGTCGCGGAGATGACGGACGAAGAAGTGCGGGCGCAGCTTAGCGTGCACTACGAGGGCGCGGTCGCCGCCACGCGCGCCGCGTCGGAAGCAATGCTGACACAAGCCTCAGGCGGACGGCTGATCTACAACGCCTCGAAGGCGGCGTTCGCGCCGGGCGAGGGCGCGGCGGCCTACGGCGCGGCGAAGGCGGCGCTCGTGCACTACGCTCGAAACGCCGCGAACGAGCTGAGCCGCCACGGCATCACGGCGAACTACATCAACGCCGACGCGATCGACACGCCGCTCTTCCGCTCGCTCGTCAAGGAGCGCGCCGAAAGCCGCGGCGAGACGGAGGAGGCGACGCTGGCCCGCTACGCCGAGCGCAGCATCTTCCGCACGGCCACGGTGCCGCCGGCGGCCGTCGCCGACGCGGCGCTCTGGCTGGCGTCGGACGCCTCGGCCTACACCAGCGGCTGCGTGATCACAGTCGGCGGCGGCGCAGAGGCGATGCCGCGATGAGCAAGCCCGAGGACCGCAAGCACGTGACGATCTACACGGACGGCGCCTGTCTGGGCAACCCAGGGCCCGGCGGCTACGGGGTCGTTCTCATGTTCATGAAGCACCGACGTGAGATCTCGCTCGGTTATCGCGAGACCACAAACAATCGCATGGAGGTGCTGGCAGCCATCGTGGGACTGGAAGCGATCAAGGAGCCCTGCCGCGTCACGCTGTTCAGCGACTCACAGTACCTCGTGAACGCGATCTCCAAAGGGTGGGCGCACCGGTGGTAGGCGAACGGCTGGAAGAGAAACAAGAAGGAACGCGCGCTGAACCCGGACCTCTGGGAGCGACTGCTGGCGGTCTGCGAACGCCACGATGTTGAGTTCAAGTGGGTGCGGGGACACGCGGGGAACGAAGAGAACGAGTGCTGCGACCGCCTGGCTACCCACGCCGCGGAAACCTCGGCAACCGAGATCGACACCGCATATGAGTCGCTTTCTTCGAGCCCCTCCGAAGCCCCAGGACGATCGAATACACTCGGTTAGAGCAGGAGAAACCGCATGATCCCACTGAATGAGCTGAAAAAGGCGGCCGAGGAGGGCCTGGCGCTGCTGGGCGGCGAGGACGATATCGAGGAGGCGGAGGTGTTCGCTTCCTCGAACAACCTGCTGCTGGCGCGGCTCAACTACACCTCGCACATCCCGTCCAACGGCGTCGAGGAGCCGAAGTCCGTGGTCAACTACGGGATCGGCGTGCAGGCGGTGTTCCGCGAGGGTGGCCGGCGCAAGATCGGCTTCGGGTCCGAGACGAGCGACATCAGCCCGGACGGCGTGCGCGCGGCGCTGGAGAAGGCCCGACGCGGCGCCTCCGACGACCCCGAATTCAAGTCGTTGCCACGGCCGACCGGCGAGGAGCGAAAGCTCGCGGACTACCACGACCCGGCGATCATGGACATTAAGGACGACGCCCTGGCAGACGCCGGGTGGACCGTCGTCAACGGAGCGCTGCGTGTGTTCGAGAAGTCGGAGACGCTCCTGACGCTCGTCGACCTGCCGGAGAAGCTGCCAGATCTGGGCCTGATCGTGGGCGGCGACGTGACGATGATCGGCGAGCGCATCGCCACCGTTTCGACGGCGATGCCCGAGGTGCAGACGGACGAGACGACGATGGTGATGTCGTTCATCACCTCGATGGTCGAGCGCGAGAAGGCGAAGGGCAGCGGCTACGCGGCGGGGACGCGGCTGGCCGACTTCTCGGACGAGGCCGGCCGAGAGGCAGCGGAGAACGCGATCGCCGGCATCGGCGGCGTGCGGCTGCCGACGGGCGACTACAACGTGGTCTTCGGCCGCGAGGCGGTGATGGAGATCCTCCATCACATCGTGATGCCGGGGCTGGACACGGGCGTCTTCTACGCCGCCGCCTCGCCGTTCATGGGCAAGCTCGGCAAACAGGTCGCGTCGCCAAAGCTCTCGATCATCGACGACGGCGCTGCGTCTGGTCTCGTCGGCTCCAAGGGGATCACCTGCGAGGGGTTGCCGACGGGCCGCACGGAGCTGATCAAAGACGGCAAGCTCGTGGGGCTGCTCTCGAACTGGTACGAGTCGCAGCGCATCCAGAACGACCCGAAGGCGAAGGAGAAGCTGGGCGCCGACCCGAAGGAATGGCCTGCAGCGTTCGTGCCGCGAAACGGCTTCCGTTACGCGATGGGCGGCGGCCGCCACTTCGACTCGCAGCCCGGCACGCACCCGACGAACATCCTCATCCCCGGCGACGTCCCGGACACGGAGTCGATCTGCCAGCTCGTCGGCGACGGCATCTACATCGGGCGCATCTGGTACACGTACCCGGTGAACGGCCTGCGAGCAGGCGACTTCACCGGGACCGTGATCGCTGATTCGTACGTGATCAAGGACGGGCGCCTGGCCGAGCCGGTGATGCCGAACACGCTGCGCATCACCGACAACATCATGAAGGTTCTGGGCGACGTCATTGGCGTCACGCGTGAGGGCAAGCCGACGCTCGTCTGGGCGGCGGACGAGATCGTCTACGCGCCGGAGATCGCGGTCAAGGGAGTGCACCTGGACGCGATCGCCGAGTACATGGACGCGATCTAGGCTCAGGCCTCGTCGAGGAGCTTGAGCAGGCGCTTGGGCGCCGTCATGCGGTAGCTGTCGTCCACGAGGTCCTCGATCATGCCCCACTGCAGGCCGTCGACGTCCAGGCGGATGCCGATCCAGCCGTTCTTGCCCACGTAGGGCGGCACGAAGAAGCGCTCCGGGTCGCCGCCGACGAGCACGTCCTGCGCGCCCGGTCCGCCCTTCATCCAGACAGAGACGCGGCCATCGCCCGTCGACACCATCGCGAAAATCTTGTCGCGGACGCGGAAGGCCGGCGGATCGTGGCCACCGAACGCCTTCTCGTGGGCCTCCGGGAACTGCATGCAGATTTCGCGTAGCTTCTCGATCGGATCCACGCCCGGAAGGTAACAGCGAGACGGCAAGTCCAGCAAGGGCGACTCAGGCCCGGCATCTCGTTACGATAGAGGCAGATCGTCCGCTGAGCAGAGAGGTCCCGCATGCCTGAGAAGAGCGACGTCTACGACATCACGATTATCGGCGCCGGCCCGACCGGCCTCTTCGCCGCCTTCTACGCCGGGATGCGCGGCATGAAGACGAAGATCATCGAGGCGCTACCGGAGGCCGGCGGTCAGCTGGCAGTCCTCTATCCCGAGAAGTTCATCTACGACGTCCCAGGCCATCCCAAGGTGCTGGCGAAGGACCTCGTGAAGGCGCTGATCGAGCAGAGCCGGCTCTTCGATCCGACGTACGTCTTCGACGAGCGCCTGGAGACGCTGACCCGCCAGGAGGTAGACGGTGAGGAGGTCTGGCGTCTGGGCGGAGCCAGGGACGAGCACTTTGCGCGCACGCTGGTTCTAACCGCCGGCATCGGCGCCTTCCAGCCCAACCGCCTGGACCGGCCGGGCGTCGAGAAGTACCTGAACAACGGCGTGTATTACTTCGTCGAGGACAAGCGGCCGTTCCGGGACAAGAGAATCCTGATCATCGGCGGCGGCGACACGGCGGTGGACTGGGCGCTGAA
>CBDTZZ010000019.1:0-9861 GCA_965365035.1 uncultured bacterium
CACACGCTCCGTGCCAGAGTACCTCTACCGCATGCTGACGGACGTGATCGACGCCGGTGCGACGACCGTCAACATTCCGGACACGGTCGGCTACGCGATGCCTGACGAGTTCGCGGAGTCGCTCCGCGCGCTCCAGAAGAACGTGCCGAACATCGACAAGGCACGCCTCTCGGTGCACTGCCACAACGACCTGGGGCTGGCCGTGGCTAACAGCGTGGCCGCGATAAAGGTCGGCGCGCGACAGATCGAAGTCTGCGTCAACGGCATCGGCGAGCGCGCCGGCAACGCCTCGCTGGAAGAGATCGTAATGGCGATCAAGACGCGGCCCGACTTCTTCGAGCTGACGACGAACGTTGATTCGAGGCAGATCCACCGCGTCAGCAGACTCGTCTCGCAGCTCACTGGCATGAGCGTCCAGCCGAACAAGTCGATCGTCGGCATCAACGCCTTCCGCCACCAGTCGGGCATCCACCAGCACGGCGTCACGAAGATGCGGGAGACGTATGAGATCATCGACCCGCAAGAGATCGGCCTGCCAAAGGGAACGAACCTCGTCCTCAACAAGAACTCGGGCCGCCACGGTCTGAAGGCGCGCCTGGACGACCTGGGCTACGAGATCACGAGCGCCGAGCTGGACAACGTCTTCGTCGTCTTCAAGGACTTGGCCGACAAGAAGGGCGAGATCGACGACCGCGACCTGGATGCGCTCGTCTCCGGTGAGCGCCGCGCGATCGCGGACATCTACAAGCTCGAAGTCCTGCAGGTTTCGTGCGGCAATCAGGGCGCGCCGTCGGCGACGGTGAAGGTCATCGGTCCCGAGGGCCAGGCGAAGGAGACGACCTCTACCGGCACAGGCCCGGTGGATGCCGCCTACCAGGCGCTCAACTCGATCGTCGGCGTGCCCAATCAGCTGATCGAGTACAGCGTGAACAGCGTGACCGAGGGCATCGACGCGCAGGGCGAGGTGATGGTGCGCATCGAAGCCGACGGGCGGACGTTCGTCGGCCGCGCCGCGGACACGGACATCGTGGTCGCTTCTGCGAAGGCGCTGCTCAACGCGCTCAACAGGGCGATCGCTCAGTCACCACAGGGCAAGACAGACGAGGTCTGGGCGAACCCGTAGGCACGCCGTAACTGCTAGCGAACCGCCGCAGGGGCGTCCGCTCGGGCGCCCCTGCGCGACGCCAGCTCCTGCACGACCAGCTCCAGGGATACTTGCGCATCCATCAGGCCGCGCTTGACGTCTAGCTCCGACTGGATGATGCGGTCGTACGCCCAGCGGATCGTCAGCCAGCTGTTGCGTGACGCCTGCTCGAGCAGTCGGTCCAGCGCGAAGTTTGGCTTGACGCCGACGGCCTGCGCGATCTCGGCCCCGGGTGCGCTCCGCTCCATCATCTCTTTGGCGACAGCGATGCGGCGGTAACGTCCGGCGATGGTCGACAGCAGGACCGGCAACGCCGCGCCATCGTCGATCAGCTCCTCCAGCAGCCGCGCCGCCTTCGCGCCCTGCCCATCGACGACGGCATCGGAGAGAAAGTAGCCCTTTTGGTCGTTCGCGCGGCTCACCAGCTCTCGAACGTCGGCCTCCCGCACAGTCTCGCCGTTGGCGAAGGCGCATAGCTTGTCCAGCTCCGACGTCAGTAGCCACGTGTCGGGGCCGATCAGCCCGGCGAGCAGCCTCGCGGCCGGCGCATCGATCTGGAGGCCGATCTTCTTCGCCCGAGCGTTCACCCAGCCGGGCAGGTCGCGCTCCGACGGCATCTTGAACTGCTTCACCTCTCCCAGCGGGCCGAGCTTCTTGAGGAGCGCGTTCTTCGCCGTGACGGCGACGTCCGTCAGTACGAGCACGGAACTCGGCGGCATGTTGGGAACGTATTCGACCAGCGGCTCCCAGCGGCCAGCGTCGGGCGGCGGCTCGACTTCTTTCTCGTCGGCGCGGCGGCCGCGGCGGATCGCCTGAGAGAGTAGCCCGTCAACGAGGATGAGCCGGTGCTCGCCCAGGAAGGGCACGGTGTCGCAGGCGGACATCACCTCTTGCGGCGATGAGCGCGCGGCGTCGAAATACGTCGTGTTCGTGGCCAACGAGCCGTCGCTGTCAAGACTCTCCTTCAGGCGCTCCAGAGCGTCGCGGCGGGCGAGAAGTTCGGAGCCGAAGAGGATGTATAGCACGCGATCAGGTTAGCACGAGGCGTTGCCCGCGATTAGGCTCGTTGCGGGCCCGTTGGAGAAGCTTGCTCCTCCGCCGAAACGCCCGCGGTGGTCCGCGTCTGAAGTGTCCGGTAGATGCGCAAAACGCCGAACTCGTGGCGGCCTCCCAGCAGCGCGTGCACGCCGGTGAGGTTCATCCAGCCGAGCTTCTCGAAGGCGGCGGCGATCGCCGGCTCTTCGTCCTCGGCTACCAGGCGACGTAGGTCCACGTCCTCGCCCAGCTCAGCCGCGCGGCCAAGGTGGACCATGACGGTGCCCTCTTTCAGGTCGCGCTCGTCTGCGATCTCCTGCGGCGATTGTCCGTCGCGGAATCGGCGCAGCGACTCCCACTCAGATCCGCCCAGGGACTTCTTTGGAGCAGCAACGGGCGGTCCCGCGAACTGCCGCTTCTCGTTCTCGGCCAGATGCTGCGTGATCTCGGCCATGAAGAGCGCCCCGTATTCGGCGAGCTTCGCCGGGCCGACGCCGCTGATACGGCGGAACGCGTCAGGCGTCTCGGGGTAATCTCGGGCCATCTGACGCAGCGCCGCATCGCTGAAGACGACGAACGCCGGTACCTCTCGCTCGTCTGCGAGACGTTTGCGGAGCGCCTTGAGGCGATCGAACAGCGGCACGTCGCACTGGCCGTCGTCCGGCGGTGGCTTTTCTCTGAGGGGAGCGAGCATGGCCGTGCCTTCGCCATCGACGAGCAGTCTCCCGGCAGGTGTCACGTTCAGCACGGGACGCTCATCGCGGGTGCGTTGCAGGTAGCCCTCGCTGATCAGGCGCCGGGACAGCTCCATCCACTCTTTGCGGCTGCGCGAGCGCCCACCGCCGTAGGCCGTCAGGCGATCGTGGCCCCAGCGCAGCACCTTCTCCGACTCGCTGCGCGTGAGGACGTCGGCGATGTGGCCGGCGCCGACGCTGAACCCGCTGGCGCGCTGCACCTGTAGGAGGCAGGCGAGGAAGCGGCGCGCCTCCAGCGTGAAGTCCTCTTTGGGTGCGGCTTCGGTCGTGCAGTTGTCACAGAGGCCGCAGTTGTCGCCCGGAAACTCCTCGCCGAAATAGGCGAGAAGCTCCTTGCGGCGGCAGCCCTCGGATTCGGCGAAGGCGACGAGGCCCTCCAACTGCTCGCGCGCGATCTCTCGTTCGCGAGCGATAGTCTTCTCCTCGATGAAGCGCTCCTGGCGCGTCTGGTCGCCGCGGCCGAAGAGCAGGAGACAGTCAGCCGGGGCGCCGTCGCGGCCGGCGCGGCCCGTCTCCTGGTAGTAGCTCTCGATGTTCTTGGGCAGGTCGTGGTGGACGACGAAGCGAATGTTCGGCTTGTCGACGCCCATGCCAAAGGCGATCGTCGCGCAGATCACACGCACCTCGTCGCGCAGGAACCGATCCTGGTGGTCCGCTCGCATGTCCGGCTCGAGGCCTGCGTGGTAAGGCAGTGCCGATACACCGTCGGCGCTCAGTCGCGAGGCCAGCGTCTCGGTCGAGCGACGGGTGCTGCTGTAGACGATTCCGGCCTCGCCGTCGCGCTCTCGTAGGAACGCCAGCAACCGGGCGTAGGGTTCGTGCTTTGGTTCGATGAGATAGTTCAGGTTCGGACGGTTGAAGCTGGCGACGTAGACGCCCGGGTCGCGCAGGCCGAGCTGGGCGACGATGTCCTCTCGAACGCGGTCCGTCGCCGTCGCCGTCAGCGCCATCAGCGTGGCCTCGGGAAAGCGCAGGCGCAGCTCCCGCAGCTCGCGGTACTCGGGGCGAAAGTCGTGGCCCCACTCGCTGATGCAGTGCGCCTCATCGATTGCGAACGTGGTGACGTTCCAGCGGTCGAGGCGCCCGAGGAAGCCCGGCTGCATCAGTCGCTCGGGAGCGAGGTAGAGGAGACAGAAGTCGCCGCGGTCGAGACCTTCGAACGTCTCCTGCAGACGGTCCGGCGTCAGCGTCGAGTTGATGAGCGCTGCCGGAATACCACGTCCGCGCAGGAAGTCGACCTGATCCTTCATCAGCGCGATCAAAGGTGACACGACGACCGTGAGGCCGGGCCGCACGAGCGCCGGCAGCTGGTAGCAGAGCGACTTACCGCCGCCGGTCGGCATCAGCGCGAGTACATCGCGACCGGCCAGGCCATCGCCGATGATCTGCTCCTGGAGCGGCCGGAAGGAGTCGAACCCGAAGTAGCGTTTGAGCGCTGCGGTCAGGTCGGGCGCAGCGTCGGCGACCTCAGCGTCTCGAACCGCGGCCTCGGGGGGTGCTTTGCCAGGGTCCGTCACGTCGTACCGCACGACCCGCAGGATGGCGCACGCGGGCGCGTCGTTGCAACGGGTAAGTGTCACCGATATGTGGATGGAGCCATCAGCGAGCTGTCAACGGATCGAGGAACGGATGAGCGGATAGAAAGCGCGCACGTCCACGCATCCGTTCATCCGTTCGATGAATCCGATGACAGGCGAGACACTCGTTGACACCGCTGCGTGAGGCGCGATACGTTGCTCGACGCCATGGCCGCGATCGAGGAGATCTTCCCGCACATATACGCCATTCCGCTGGGCTACGTGAACGCGTACCTGCTGGAGGAAGAGACCGGCCTGACGCTGATCGACGCCGGCCTTCGCGGTAACGAGGGCCGCATCTGGAAGGCGATCGCGGGGATCGAGCGCGAGCCGGCCGACGTCCGCCACGTTCTCGTGACGCATCACCACGCTGACCACGTCGGCAGTCTGGCGGCGGTCAAGAAGACCAGCGGCGCCGAGGCCTATGTCCATCCCCTCGACGCCCCAATCGTGGCCGGCGAGAAGCCGCGACCGGCGGCCAACCGCGCCAGCATCATCGGCCGCCTGCTCGGCGGGATGATCTTGCGCCTACCCACGAACAATCCCACGCCGGTTTCGGCCGATCACGAGATCAACGACGGAGACGAGCTGCCGATGGGTGGCGGCCTGCGCGTGATCCACACTCCCGGCCACACCGCCGGGCACGTCTCGTTCTTCGTCGAAGGGCATGGCGGCGTCCTCTTCGTGGGCGATGCGGCCGCCAACACGCTGGGCCGTTTCGGCAAGCCGCTACTGATATTCACGGAGGACATGGGCGACGTGAAGAAGAGCATGCAGAAGCTGGCGGCGCTGGATTTCGACACGGCTTGCTTCGGCCACGGCAGGATTCTCAAGGGCAAGGCGAACGTATCGTTCAGACGATACGTCGAAAAGATGGCACAATAGGCGAAGAGAAGGAGACACCCAATGATTCGTGTATCAGCGATGTACCCGCCCAGCGAAAAGTTCGACCATGACTACTACCTCAACAGCCACATGAAGCTGGTCCAGGACCGCATCGGCGACGCGCTCCTCAAGTTCGAAGTTGACAAAGGCGTTGCCGGCGGCGCGCCTGGTTCACCAGCGCCATACGCGGCGATCGGCCACCTCTACTTCAACTCGGTGGAGGAGTTCGCGCAGGCGTTCGGCCAGCACGCGGGTGAGATCATGGGCGACGCTCCAAACTTCACGGACGCCGCGGTCGAGATCCAGATCAGCGAAATCGTCACCGGCTAGTCCGGCGACCGGCGCTTCCCTTAGAGGCCCGCCTTCAGGAGCCTGTCGATGGTGAACTCGAAGTAGGTCACCGCCTCCGAGAAGCTGAACTTCTCGCGGTCCCAGACGATCTCCGGCTGACCGTCGTTGTTGACGACGAGGTGCGCGCCGAGGCGCGGGAAGAACATGACGTTCATAAACTGCGCCTGGCCCTGCAGCATCTCCGGCTTGCGCTCCAGGAGTTCGACGTAGGCCGCCGACGATAGCTCGACGACCTTCTTATATTCGCCCGCCTTCAGTGCGGCCTGGGCGTCGGCGAACGATCCTCTTAGCGCTTCGTCCTGGATGCGATCGACCTTACTCGGCATCGCTCTAGATCGTCGAGTTGATCTCGTGCTCCACGCCGTCCAGCTGCTCCGCGCGCCACTTCTGGTGCTCTTCGTGGCGTTCCTTGAACTCCGGGATCACCTTCGTGCCGGTGCGATAGACCGAGTCCATCACGTCCTCGTGACTGCGCGCCCCGCACTGGGCGACAAAGATCATGAGGTCGAGGTGCGATTCCTCGTACTTGCGTAGCGTGTCCTTTACGAAGTCGGGCGTGCCGACGCAGCCGCCGCGCTGGGCGGCCCGCCAGAGTGCGCGTGTGACCTCATCCTTCGGCTCTTCCTTCGCCGTGCCGCCGGCAAAGCCACCGAACCCGCGGAAGGCCTCGCCGAAGGGCCCCCAGCGTTCGTCCTCGGGCGCTTCGATGAAGTCCTTGTAGATGTTCTTCTCGCCGGGCTTGTGGGCGCCGCCCGTGAACGGATTGTAGTAGTAGGCCAGCGAGTAGGCGAAGAACTGCGCGCCCTCCATCCCCTTGGCGATCGCCTCTTCGTCATCCTCGAAGCAGGAGAGAATCGTAACAGCGGCCAGCGCCGGGTTGATCGCCTCGCCGATCGGGTAGCACTCTTCCCGCACCAGCCGGAAGTACTCGTCCGCCCGTTCTTTGGCCTCGTCCGGCGTCTCGAACGCGAAGCCAAGCGAGCCCATGCCGAGGCGCGCGGCGACCATCGTCGTCTCGCGCCGTGACGAGGCGACCCACAGCGGCGGGTGCGGCTTCTGGAGTGGCTTCGGGACGACGTTGCGGGAGGGCATCCCGAAGTACTCGCCTTCGGTGCCCTTGTACGGAGTCTGCGTCATCATCTTGACGACTTCGCGGGTCGCCTCTTCCCACATCTGCTTCTTTTCTTCGCGGCGCACACCGAAGCCACCCATCTCCATCTCGGACGCCGACTCGCCAGTCCCGAACTCGACGCGACCGTCAGAGACTAGGTCGAGTGTGGCGATGCGCTCGGCGACACGCGCCGGGTGGTTGTAGCGGGGCGGCATGAGGGTGATGCCGTGGCCCAGGCGGATGTTCTTCGTGCGCTGGCTGGCGGCGGCGAGGAAGACCTCCGGCGCCGACGAATGCGAGTACTCCTCCAGGAAGTGGTGCTCAACCTCGAAGACGTAGTCGAAGCCGAGCTGGTCCGCCAACTCGATCTGATCGAGCGCATTCTTCATCATCTTATGTTCGGCGTCAGGGTCCCACTGCTCTTTGTCGCGGGGCCTGGGTAGCTGGTGCTCGTAGAAGAGACCGAACTTCATCGCTTACCTCCCGGATTTCTGTGGGGCAAATCATGGCATCGAGGCCGGGCGGAAGTCAATAAGTGACCGAACGGTCAGTAGGGCCGTTTCGCGGCAGGCGACCTTGCGTATCCCATCACGTACAATCGATTGAAGGCCAGCAGCAAGAGACCCCGCATTGACACAGCCAGTTCAGACAGAACAACCGCCTGATCCCGGCGAAGAGCAACAGACGCAGGTTCAGTACATTCGCCTGTGGCGCGTCAGCGTTCGCCTAGAGCACGCATCGCTAGCGGCCATCGCCGTCTTTGCGGGCAGCGTCGCGATCGCCTTTATCTTGCTCGGTCTGGGCGAGGACGACATCACCGGCAGCTGGGGCTATCCGATGCTATGGGTGATCTCGGGCCTGCGCGCATCGTCAGTGATCCTGCCGATTCCAGGCGGCGGCCTGACGATCGCCGCCGGCGCGACGATGGACCCGCTGTGGGGAATTCCCGTACCGATCGCCGTCGGCGTCACTGCCGGCTCGGCGGAGTCGCTCGGCGAGTTCACGGGCTACTGGGCCGGCGTCAACAGCGGCAAGCTGATGGAAGGCCGCCGCCTGTACGAAGTGATCAGCCGCTGGATCAAGAAAGCGCCGTTCCCGACGATGTTCCTCATGGCCTTCATGCCGTCGCCGCTGTTCGACGTTGCGGGGATCGCCGCCGGCGCCGCTCGCGTCCCGATCCGCATCTTCTATCCGGCGATCCTGCTGGGGAAGATCGGGCGCGGTATCGTGATGGCCGCCGCCGGTTTCTACGCCAGCGATTTCCTGATCGACCTCTTCGACACCCTGGAGCTACAGTTCGCCCGCGATCTGCTCGACTCCTGGATTTGGCGCGCCGTTGTAGGCATCGTGGCTCTCATCTCGATCGCGGTCCTCGTGATAGCGGTCCGCGAAGCACGCAAACGCAACCTCATCTAAGCCCGGCTCCGGCCCGTTCGTCCGATGCGGTATCGTGTGGGAACACTTTAGAGATGAAAGGACTCACACGATGCTGCTGAAGGACCGAGTAGCGATCATCACGGGAGGCGGCAGCGGCATAGGCCAGGGCGTGGCTGGGCGCTTCGCCAAGGAAGGCACGAAGCTGATGCTCGTTGACCTCAACCCGGCCGGACTCGAAGAGACCGCAGCGCAGGTCAAGGACGCGGGCGCCGAAGTCGAGACTTTCGAGGGGGACGTCAGCGTGACGGAGCAGGTAGAGGCGTTCTTCGCGAAGGCGGTGGAGCGCTTCGGGCGCGTCGACATCTGCGTCAACAACGCCGGCATCGGCAACCCACCCGCACCGCTCGTTTCGATGACAGACGAGGGCTTCGACCGCACGGTCGCGGTCAACCTGCGCGGCGTCTTCCTCTGCATGCGCGCCGCCGGACGGCAGATGCTGAAACAGGGCGACGGCGGACGCATCATCAGCGTCGCCTCGCAGGCGGGCAAGACGGGATTCGCCATGCTCGGCCCCTACTGTGCCACCAAGGCCGGGGTGATCCTGATGTCGAAGGCGATGGCGAAGGAGGTGGGCGCGAGCAATATCACCGTCAACGCGGTCTGCCCCGGAACGATCGACACGCCGCTCCTTCATGGCACGATCGATCCTCTCCTTGAAGCGCAGGGCACCACGCTGGAGGAGTGGGCGCTGAAGAGCGGCTCTCCGATTCCGCTCAATCGAGTGGGCTACCCGCGCGATGTCGCCAACCTGATCACGTTCCTGGCCTCGGACGACGCCGACTACATGACGGGCCAGGCGATCAACATCTCCGGCGGCCAGGAGATGCACTAGCCCGTCCCATGGCACACAGCCTGCGCGGACTCTACGTGATCGTCGATCCCGCGATCGCCGGTGGGCGCGACCTCACGCACATCGCGCGGGAAGCGATCGCCGGCGGCGCCGCGCTCCTGCAATGGCGCGACAAGACGCGCGAGAAGGGTTCGCAGCTTCCTGAGCTCCGGGCGCTCACGGACGTCTGCCGCGGAGCCGGCGTGCCGCTGATCGTCAACGACCACGTAGACCTCGCGCTGGCAGTGGGGGCGAACGGCGTCCACGTCGGCCAGCTAGACCTTCCGGTGTCCGTCGTGCGGCGCCTCGTCCCCGACGGCTGGATCGTCGGCGCGTCGACGAACGATGCCGGCGAGGCGCGCGCGGCAGAGGCGGACGGCGCGGACTACGCCTCGGTGGGGAACCTCTTCGGCACGACATCGAAGATCGACACGCGCCCGGCGACTCTGGACACGCTGCGCGAAGTGAAGGCGGCGGTGGCAGTACCCGTCTGCGCGATCGGCGGCATCGACGACACAAACATTGCGGAGGTCATCTCCGCTGGCACCGACATGGCGGCGGTGATCTCGGCAGTGATTGCCGCAGACGACCCGCGCGTCGCGACCAAGCGGCTGGCGGACGTGTTCGGCTAGCGGCCGAAGCGCTGCGGGGAGAACGGCGAGAGCCGTCGGTCGGTGCGGCCGTTCAGTACGAGATCGGCGACCATGATAAATTTCACCGAGCGCTAAGAAGGGTAC
>CBDTZZ010000020.1:0-9729 GCA_965365035.1 uncultured bacterium
ATCGAAACGATCGTCCTGGCGGGCCTCGGCGTATTCGGCTTCTTGGCCGCAGCTCGCGCCGTCCGCATCGCCGTAAATACGGAGAAGCGCCTACGCCTCAGCCTCCTTGTACACAACATGGAGCTGGAAAAGCTGGCGATGCAGGACGACCTGACGCAGCTCTTCAACCGCCATTACTTCTTCGAACGCCTGGAGCGGGAGCTAGAGACCGCGAAGGCGTTTCACCGTCCACTCTCGGTTATCGCGATGGATCTTGACGGCCTGAGGAAGATCAACGACGCGCACGGCCGCAGCGCCGGAGACGAGGTCCTGCAGAACGTCGGGCGCTTCCTGGCCGGTCAAACTCGCGCTAGCGACATCCCTGCCCGCATTGCCGGAGATGAGTTCGCTGTCATCATGCCCGACACTCCGGCAGCGCAGGCCGAAACGCTGACGACCCGCCTGGAGAAGCGCCTCGCCTCACTCAATATCGTCGACCGAAACGAACTGACCTTGACCGTCCGCGCTTCGCTCGGAACTGCTACCTACCCGGACACGGGCCAGACTGTCCACGAAATCCTCCAACTGGCTGACGCTGCCATGCTCGCGCAAAAGGACCTTCACAAGTCCGACCCGCCGCTCGAAGAGAGCGACGGACAGATGCCCATTCCCCCGGTCTTCCGCCGGGTCGCGGCGTCCTAAGCCAGCCCGTGCTTCCGCACGAGCGACTCGATGTACGAGACGTCTGCGAACACGCGCTCGCGCATCGCCGGGCGCTGATCGTCAGGCACGGGCGCTGAGGGCGCATTGACCATCACGCCGAACAGCACGCCGCGAATCTGCCACTCTGCGATCGATCCCAGTTCGAAGGCCAGGCGCCACTCTTCCCGATCGATCTTGTCGCCGAGCTGCGCCTCCAGCTGATCCAGATAGAAGTCGATCATGGCGTCCAGATCGTCCGGCTGCTGGTACATCGTGAAGCGCACGACATCCGAGGCAGAGAGGCCTTTGCCGAGAGTCTCCCAGTCGATGACGACGGTGCGCGGGCCGTCCGGCCCTTCCTCGATCCCAAGGTTGCGGTTGTCGAAGTCGTAGTGGCAGAGCGTCTTCGCCATCGGCTCAATGCGCTCCAGCAGGTCCTCTGGCTCACGGTATAGCTTCTCGATCGCTCGCCGTGTGTCCGGCTCGAGCGACTGTAGGAGGTTGACGACGCCCTCCGCCAGCCACGGCCAGCGTTCCGTGACGTAGACGCTCGGCTCGGCCGGGTCCTTCATCCCATCCATGATGTCGATGATGCATCGGTAGAAGTAGTCCACCGGGCGTTTGAGGCTCATCAGCCAGGGCTTGTCGATGACGTCGTGTTTCTCCCAGAACCGCGCGTGGAACGCCGCCAGATGTGAGAGGATCGTGCGCACTGTCTCGTCCGGAACCTTAGTGTGCATCCCCAGAGCCTCCATTTGCGGACGCACGTCGCGTAGAAACGCCCAGTACTGGTCCCGCTCCGGCCGGTTGATGACCTCGACGTAAGGGACGGAGAACGTCTCGGGCACCATGTCGAAGAGGCCCATTTCGAACGCCTTCAGCTCGCGATGCTCTGTATCGCCCGTCAGCATCAAGACGGCGTCCATCTTCGGCAGCACGCGCAAGATAACGCTGGCGCGCCCGTTTCCGCCGTCACTCTCGTAGGAGAACGGCAGGTCGTAGAACTCTTTCTCGCCGAACCGTGGAAACTCGAACGGGTCTTCGACGACGCCGAACTCGATCACCTTCACGGAGTCGTCATCCAGGGCCTTGCGGGCGATGTACGACAGGTAGTCCCCGTCGATGTCAGATACGGCCTGCGGTTCGTTCACGCGTTACTCCCGTTCTCCACGATCACCGATGTGGGGATTCTAGCGTATATCGCCCAACCCCAGAAGGTAGAGGCTACTTCTTTCGGCGGGCGCGGGCGGTGCTGCCGCCGATGCGCCGACTGACGGAGAGCACTCCCCGGATCACCTCGAGCCTGTTGAGCATCCGCCCGAGCTGTTCGACGCCGCTAGTCTCCAGCGTCATGAAGATCGTAATGTGGCCGTCTTCCCCTTCCTGCGTGTGGACGCCGACCATATTCACGGCCTCCTCCGCAACGAGAGTCGCCACGTCCCGCAGGAGCCCGACGCGGTCCCAGGCCTCGATGTTCACCGCCACGGGGTACATCTGCCCACGGCGGCCCCACTCGACGTCGATCAGCCTCTCGGTGTCGTCCTCGTGCACCACGTTCGGGCAGTCGCGCCGGTGAATGGCCACGCCGGCGCCGCGGGTGACGTAGCCGATGATCTCATCGCCGGGCACCGGGCTGCAGCAGCGCGAAAGGCGCGTCAGCAGGTCGCCAGTGCCCAGGACCTGGATGTTCGGAGTGAAGTCCGGCTGGGCTGCCGGTGCCTCGACCTCGTGCACTTCCTCCGTCTCCCGGATCAGCGAAGCTATCTTGTTGCCGACGTGCTGGGTGCTGATTTCGCCGTAGCCGACACGCAGATAGAAGTCCTCGGCATCCTCGAATTTGAAGATGCGCAGAAGCTCCGCCTGCATCTCCGGCAGGCTTGTGCCCAGTCGCGCCATCTCGCGCTCCAGCATCTCTTTGCCGCGGGCGATGTTCTCGGCTCGTTCCTGGCGCTTGAACCACTGCCGCACCTTCTCGCGGCCATGAGAGGTGCGGAGATAGCCAAGGTTCTGGTTCATCCAGTCCCGCGACGGTCCCTTTGACGACTTGCTGGTGAGGATTTCGACCACGTCGCCGTTCTTGAGCGGGTAGTTCAGCGAGACCAGCTTGCCGTTAACCTTGCCACCGACGCAGAGATGCCCGATATCTGTATGGATCCGGTAGGCAAAGTCGAGCGGTGTCGAGCCGGCTGGCATCTCCTTGATCTCGCCGCGGGGTGTGAAGACGAACACCTGGTCCTGGAAGATGTCCGTCTTTATCGCCTCGACCCACTCCTCCGCCTGAGAGATCTCGCGCTGCCAGTCCATCAACTGGCGAATCCATGCCAGTCGCTCTTCGTAGCGGCTGTCGCGCTTCGAGCCATCCTTGTAACGCCAGTGCGCCGCGATGCCGTACTCCGCCGAGTGGTGCATGTCGCGCGTCCGAATCTGCACCTCCAGCGGCTGAGTCTGCAGCGCCATCACCGTCGTGTGCAGCGATTGGTACATGCTCTCCTTGGGCATCGCGATGTAGTCGTCGAACGTCCCCGGAACCGGTCGCCAGAGTGCGTGCACGACGCCGAGAGCTTTGTAGCAATCGCCCTCCGACGCCACCAGCACGCGCACGGCGAGCAGATCGTAGATTTCGTCGACGCTGCGGCCCTCTGATGCGTACTTCTCCATCTTTTCGTAGATGCTGTAGATGTGCTTCGCGCGCCCCTGCACCTCAGCCTCGACATCCTGGTCAGAGAGTTCCTTATCCAGGATCTTCGTCACTTCCGTCACGTACTCTTCACGAGCGCCGCGCTTGGCATCAAGCATCTGGGCCACGCCCTTATATGTCTCGGGCTGAAGATGACGAAACGCCAGGTCCTCCAGCTGCCACTTCATCTCCCAGATGCCCAGCCGCGCCGCCAGCGGGGCATATATCTCCATCGTCTCCCGAGCGATGCGCACCTGGTCGTCGCGGTCCAGCGCCCAGAGCGTGCGCATGTTGTGCAAGCGATCGGCCAGCTTGATGATCACGACGCGCAGGTCCTGGGCCATCGCCAGGAACATCTTGCGCAGGTTCTCCGCCTGCAGGCGCTGGTCGGCCACGTCGGTGTCGGCTGCCTGTCCGGATATCTGGCCCAGTTTCGTGACACCCTCGACCATCAGCGCCACTTCGGGGCCGAAGCGCTTCTCGATCTCAGAGTTTTCGACGCCGCAGTCCTCCTGCACGTCATGCAGCAGCGCCCCGGCGATCGTCGACGCATCCAGTTGAAGCGCAGCGATCGCCTCGGCCGCCGCGAGGGGATGCGTGATCACCAGATCGCCGCTTCTGCGCGTCTGTCCGGCGTGCGAATCAATCGCGAATTGCAGCGCGCTGCGCACCAGCTCCTGCCCCTTGGCCGGCAGATACTCGGCCACGCGGTCAAGGAGCGGCTGCCCCAGTTTCTCCTCGTCAGCTATCGTCATACGTCCTTCAAGTTTAGCACCGGCCGCTCGCCGTGGTTGCTGCCCCTAGCAGCCTCGCGCTGCTATCCTCGTCTCATGACGCCAGACATCCAGGCGCCGCGCGGCACGCAGGACATCCTTCCCGAAGAGCAGCCGTGGTGGGACCACGTGCGCGATACGGCAGCCCAGCTGAGCGAGAGGTTCCGGTACTCCCAGATCGACACGCCGATGTTCGAGGACGTGGCGCTCTTCAAGCGTACGGTCGGCGACACGACGGACATCGTCCAGAAGGAGATGTACGTGTTCAAGGACCGGGGCGATCAAGAGCTGGCCCTGCGCCCGGAAGGGACCGCGCCTGTCTGTCGCGCCTACATCGAGCACGGCATGCACAACCAGCCGCAGCCGGTGCGCCTCTTCTACATCACGCCGATCTTCCGCTACGACCGCCCTCAAGCCGGGCGCTTCCGCCAGCACCACCAGTTCGGCATCGAAGCCATCGGCGACGCCTCGGCCTCCGCTGACGCTGAGACGATCGAGATACTCTGGCGGCTGTACGAGGAGCTTGGGCTGACCGGGCTCACGCTCAACCTGAACTCGATCGGAGACGCCGAGTGCCGCCCTCGCTATCTCGATGCCTTGCGGGACTACTACGCCGACAAGCTCGACCGTGTCTGCCGCGACTGCCAGGCGCGCGTCGAACGCAATCCGCTGCGCTTGCTCGACTGCAAGAACGCCGAGTGCCAGGATGTCATCGCCGGCGCGCCCGCCTTCACGGACTACCTTTGCGATGCCTGCGGCGAGCACTTTTCGCAAGTGACGGCTTATGTCGAGTCTCTCGGCATCCCCCACGTCATCAACCCACGCCTTGTGCGGGGCCTCGACTATTACACGCGCACCGTCTACGAGGTGCAGCCGGTGGAGGAAGGCGGCCAGAGCACGGTCGGCGGCGGCGGACGCTACGACGGCCTGATCGAGCAGCTCGGCGGCAAGCCCACGCCGGGAGTTGGATTCGCGACGGGGATCGAGCGGATCATCCTCAACATGAAGCGCCAGGACGTGAAGCTGCCCGACGCCTCAAAGTTAGACGTGTTCGTCGTCTGCGCCTCGACGGCCGCGCGCGTTTTCGCGTTTAAGTTAGCTTCTGACCTACGCCGCGCCGGCCTCTCCAGCGTGGTCGGCGACAGCACTCGTTCGCTTAAGGCGCAGATGCGCCACGCCAGCTCACTCAATGCCGCGTACGCGGCGATCATCGGCGACCGCGAACTCGAATCCTCCAGCGTCACGCTCAAGCGGTTGGCCGACGGCTCCCAGGAGACGGTGCCGCCCGATAGCGTCGCAGCTCACGTGCGAGCGTAGCTGCTACAGCGGCCGGATCATAAGCCCGTCGAGGTCGACCCCGAGCTGGGCCAGGTAGTCGAGGACGGTGCCGCGGTGGTGCAGGTCATGCGCCAGCCGGTGATAGGCGACGTAGTGCCCGTCGTACTCCTCGGGCTCGAGCTGATAGTAGCCAGGGTCATAGCCAAGGGCGTGCGGCTCGTACTCAGCGTCGAGTCGCTTCGCATCCGCAAGAAACTCCGCGACAACCTCCCACGAGTGCCCCAGCTGCTCCTTGATGCCGTCCTTCGTCTGTGTGCCAGCGATAGCGCCGGACAGCTCCGCGCCCTCGTCCAGGCCGTCCAGGATCGGCCCGTGGAAGCGAGCGAGTATCAGGTGCTGAAGAATCCGCTGGAAGTCCCACTCGCCTTCGCGCGGCGACCACGTGAGCTTGTCGTCCGGTATTAGATCGACGAGTTGGATCAGATGGTCGTTCATCGTCGCCCAATGACGGACGATGTCCAACCGCGGGTAGACACTCTCGGTCATCTCCGCTCTCCTTCCGGGCCGCTTCAGACGGCCGTCCGAGCGGCCGCCGGTGATATAATCTGATTGACGGGCCCCAAACGGGGGCCTTGTGTATATCTGAGAGTAGCACTATGTGGGACAAACTCGGTTCGATTCGCACCCGGCACGAAGACCTCGCCGCCGAAATGGCCCGCCCAGAAGTCGTCACCGACTACGAGCGGGTGGAGACGCTTGCCCGCGAGCACGCGGCGCTGGGCAAGATCATCCGCATCGCGGATGAATATCGCGGCGTCGAGACGACTCTAACCCAGGCGCGCGAGATCGTCGCCGAAGGTGGCGACGAGGATTTCGTCGCGCTGGCGCGTGAAGATATCGCAGCGAACGAGAAGCGAGCCACCGAACTTGAGCAGGAACTCAAAGTCGCGCTGATCCCCAAGGACCCGTTCGACCAGAAGAACGTCATCGTCGAGATACGCGGCGCCGCCGGTGGCGAGGAGGCGAAGCTCTTCACCGGCGATCTCTTCCGCATGTACAGCCGCTACGCGGAGCGTCAGAGTTGGAAGACCGAAGTGCTCGAATCCCACGGCAGCGACATCGGCGGCTTCAAGGAGATCGTCTTCGCCGTGCAAGGCGAGGGCGCCTACAGCCGGCTGAAGTTCGAAAGCGGCGTCCACCGCGTCCAGCGTGTCCCGGAAACTGAAACTCAGGGCCGCATCCACACCTCGACAGCCACGGTCGCCGTCCTCCCGGAAGCAGCCGAGGTGGACATCGATATCGACCCCAAGGATCTGCGCCTCGACACGTTCAACGCCGGTGGAGCGGGCGGGCAGAACGTCCAGAAGAACGACAACGCCGTGCGCCTAACACACCTGCCCACCGGCGTCGTCGCCACCTGCCAGGACGAGCGATCCCAGCTCAAGAACCGCACGAAGGCGATGGGGGTGCTACGCGCCCGGCTGCTCGACATCAAGCAGCGTGAGCAGCGCGAAAAGATCGAGTCGACGCGTCGTGGCCAGGTCGGATCCGGCGACCGTGCCGAGAAGATTCGCACGTACAACTTCCCGCAGGACAGAATGACGGATCACCGCGTCGGCTTCACCCAGCACAACCTGCCGGGACTCCTCGACGGCGACCTGGATGGCGTCATCGACACGCTCCAACAGCGCGAGCAGGAACAGCTGCTGGAGGCGTCCGCTATAGGCGGAGCGTGATCATCTCGGAGGCGCTGCGTCGCGGAACGCGCCTCATACATAGCACCGGCAGCGACGAAGCGCGCCTGGAGGCCGAACTGCTTCTCATGCACGCCCTCAAGACAGACCGCGTGCACCTTTACGAGCGACTCCAGGACGAACTGCCCGCTCGCGCCGGCGGCTACTACCAGCGCCTCCTCGATCGGCGAGCAACGCACGAACCAACGCCGTACATCATCGGCCACAAGGAGTTCTTCGGGCTGGAGTTCGAGGTCACCCGTTCCGCCCTCATCCCGCGGCCGGAGACCGAGATGCTCATCGAGTTGACGATCGACTTCGCGCGCGACCGCTACACCGACGAGCGATTCACGGCAGTCGATGCGGGAACGGGCTCGGGCGTGATCGCCATCGCTATCGCGTCTCAGCTGCCGAACGCCCGCGTCATCGCGACAGATGTCTCGAAGAGCGCCATGGCCCTCGCGCGCCGCAACGCCGAACGCCACGACGTCGCGGCCCGCATCGAGTTCGTTGACGGCGACACCCTGCTGCCGGTCGACGGGCGAGCCGACATCATCGCCGCGAATCTGCCGTACGTCACGACGGAGGACTGGCTCGCCACGCCGCCAGAGATTCGCGAATGGGAGCCGCGCCGGGCCCTGGACGCCGGCGACGACGGCCTGCGCTGCCTGCGGAGACTCTTCCGGCAGGCACCCGAAAAGCTCGCCCGCAATGGCGCCCTCTTCGCCGAGATCGGCGACCGCCAGGGCGCAGCCGTCCGATTGCTCGCTCAGGAGGCGTTCCCAGAGGCAAAGATCGAGGTCCAGCCGGATCTCGCCGGGCGCGACCGCGTAATCTGCGTCTACGCGTGAACCAGGCCGTTAGCCGTTGGCTGGCATCGCCTGCTTTTGATCGGTGGCATCACCGTCGCTGCGCAGGTAGAAGACGTCGCGAAGCCTGATCCGCATCGCGACTGCCGCCAGCGGACCAGCCAGGAGGTACGGCACCGCGAGGATAGCGTGGGCATAGATGGCGAACGCTACCGCCTGTGACCTGTCGACGTCGAACGCCACGAGCAAGCTCGTCAGCGCCACTTCGTAGACGCCGAGCCCAGCCTGTGTAATCGGCACCGAGACCGCAATCGTCGCGGCCACAACCAAAAGCAGGTAGAACGCCGGGCTCAGATCGAGCCCGATCGATTCACCCGCCGCCCAGTACATCGTCGCCTCGCAGGCCCACGCTGCGATCGAGCAGACAGAGACGATGAGCAACGCTCGTCTACTACGGAACGCCTTCAGGCCGGTGCTGAAGGAGCGCAGCTGCTCGACGATCCGAACCCGCCAGCGTCCTTCTGTCTGCGTAGACAGAAAACGCTCATCGGTATTCGATGACAGCCAGCGTGCGCCGATCACACCGATCACGAGGAGCGCAAGGTATGCGGCGGCCAGCGGCCAGAGGTAGCGCGCCTCCGGAAAGGCCAACAGGCCGATCACCAGAAAGGCGCTGAACGCCACGGTGTCCATCAGCTTCTCTGAGATGACGGTGGCGACGACCTGTGCCAGCTCAAGACCTGTGCGGCGGCGAACAATCTGGACACGTACGACCTCGCCAGCGCGGAACGGCAGGGCGAGATTGCAGGCTACTCCGATGATCGAAACGCCCCAGAGGAAGCGCACGCCGACCGACTTCAGCGGCAGCAAGAAGACACGCCAGCGAATCGCCCGGAAGTAGTCCGACATTAGGTTCACGAATACCGCCAGAGGCAGCCACCATAGGTCCGCACCGGAAAGCTCTTCCCGCACTGCAGCGAGATCGGTGCGCCAAAGGAGTAGGCCCAGGAGCCCCGCCGCGAACGAGAGCTGGGCGAGATAGCGGGCGAACGGAACCAACCGCCGAAACCAGCCGGCGGTCGACGCTTCTGCGGTAGTCTCGTGCTCCAGCGGTTACTCCGGTAGCGATGCGTTCACAGCCGACAGCTTACCCGCCATGAGCCTTAGAAGCTCTGCCAGGACGCCGTCGTCGGGCTCCCCAAAGCGCCCGTAGATGAGGGCACCCACGACTCTTCCCTCCCGGACCACGACCGCGTCCAGATTGTACTGCCGGCTCGTGACGACCAGATTAACGTTCACATGCATCCGGTATCCGACTATCTCGTCGCCGACCGCTGGCGGGTCGAAGCCAATGATCGCGACATCGATCGTGGAGAACAGGCCGAGGTCGATACCGAAACCGGCGAGGAAGTCTCGGGCCAATTGCTCCACCGCATCTTCGAACTCAGCCTCGCAGAGGCTTATGAAGTCTTGCGTCGCTGCCAGCGCCGCAACTGCTTCGTCTTCCGATCGGTAGACAGCGGCCAGAGTGAAGATCTGATCGTCGAGCGCACTTTCGTAGGCACCCGAGTCCGCCGTCGCTACGGCGTCCGGGAAGACGACGTCCGGGTCGAAGATGTCGCACTCATCGCTCAGGCTCGCCTGTGATGGCAGTCCGTCGTCACCCGTCTGTTCGTAGCCCGGCAAGTCCTCGGCGCCGAAGACGGCGTCGCCGACAAGCCGTTGCGCCTCCGCCGCGAAGTCGATCGTCGTCGCGGGCGACGGCTCGCCTGAGCCGT
>CBDTZZ010000021.1:0-9510 GCA_965365035.1 uncultured bacterium
TCCGCCGGGCAGGAGAAGCACTGACCCCTCGATGATTTCGTCGGCCGAGTCCAGGTTGTTGGGCGCGAAACCAACGACAGTGTCGGCCTCGATCGAGTAAGTCGCAGCGATCGCGAGGATTGTGTCGCCGAGGCGCACGTCGTACACGATGCCGTTGACGCCCGGCACAAGCACCGTTGCGCCGATATACAGCAGATCCGGGTTCGTCGTCAGCTCAGAGTTGTTCCACAGCAGGTACTGTGGCTCTATTCCGTACTCTTCAGCGATGCCGTGCAGCGACTCGCCCGGCTGCACTTCGTGCGTCATGTAGGCTGTTTGCGTGGAAACAGCGGCGGGCGAGGGCTCCGGCGCATCGATCAGCGCGGCACCTGTCCTCAGGCGCACGCTCTCGTCGCTCCACTGGTCCGTCGGCGTTAGGTACGTCAGGTCGCCATAGCTATCACTGTACCGCTCCACTCCCACGACTCCCGTCAGAACGGCGCCGGCCGCGACGGCCAGCAAGGTGAGGTGAGATACAGCGCGGCGTCGGTCGGCAAGCCACAGTGCGGCGACCGTGCGCGACCTAGACCACGCGGCTCCCAGACGGCGAGCTATCTGCTCGCCATGGAGCAGCATTATGCGGGCGATCCTCCCAGTCGGGCCTTCCGCTACCTCCGGGGGGCGTCATCCACCAGCGGCCCAACTCCAAATTCAAAGCTATCGGCGCGGATTATAGGCACAAATCGCCCTGTCGGACAAACGCCGACACCTGCTGCTGGCCCGCCTCAGTGCTCCTGGCTCCACTGCTGCCGTCCGCACAGCCCCCGGCCTGACCGTAGCTCCCGGCTTCGTATTGATAGCAGCCTTCGCCTCCTGATTTAACGGAACTCTCACACCGCTTTCAGGATCGCGGGCCCCACGCAGAAAGAACCGGGAGCCCTCGCGGACTCCCGGTCTGTGTCGCTTGAAGCGCGGTGCTAGCTAACTTCGGTCGGTTCGCGGACGTCCGCTGAGTACGCCTCCTGCAGCTCTCGCTCCCAGAAGAACTCGCTCTCGCCGAACGCCGGTCGCAGGTCGCTCAGCCAAACCGCGGAGGCGTCGTACTCCGCGAAAAACGGCCTGAGCGCCCAGTCAGGGTTGCGGCCCTGTAGCATCCGCAGCGTCATCACTTTGCGGTCTCCGATCTCTGTCACACCCAGCACCTGCACCTTGCCAGGATCGGCGGACATGCTCGGTCCGCGCACCGTGCGGCAGACGCCGCTGACGGAGCTATAGGCCTCACGGAAGATCTCCCACGCACGCACCAGCGGCACGCTGAAGTACTGCTGAGCGCCGGTGTCGCGAGCGATGAACATGTAGTAGGGAATGCAGCCCAGGTCCACCTGTCGGCGCCACATCTCGCTCCAGACCTTCGGGTCGTCGTTGATGTTGCGCATCAGGGGCGACTGCGTCCTGATCTCGGCGCCCGTCTTCTTGATGTTTCGGATCGCCTCTTCGACTGCTTTCGTGCTCAACTCGCGCCCGTGGTTGAAGTGAGCCATGATCGCGAGGTGGATTCCGGCGTCGGAAACGTCGCGGAAGAGCTGCAGCACGTCGTCCGCGTCCTCGTCCGTCGTGAAGCGGTACGGCCAGTAACCCAACGCCTTCGTTCCGATGCGGATCGTCCGCAGGTTTGGCAGCTTTGCCTCCAGCAGTGGCCGGATGTAGCGCTCTAGATTCTTCGTCCGCATCACCATCGGGTCGCCGCCCGTGAACAGCACGTCGGTGACCTCCGGGTGCGCCCGCAAGTACTCCACGAGCAGCTCGGTCTCCTTCATCGCAAACTTCAGCTCGTCCATGCCGACGAACTGCGGCCAGCGGAAGCAGAACGTGCAGTAGGCGTGGCAAGTCTGTCCGTTGCTCGGGAAGAAGAGCACCGTCTCCCGGTATTTGTGCTGCATGCCCGTAAGCTTCGTGCCGTTGATCTCGGGCACGTTGTGCTCCATCTGGCCAGCCGGGTGCGGATTCAGTTGTAGCCGGATGCGGTTGGCCAGAGCGTCGATCTCTGCCTTCGGTGCGTCGCGCCGGACGAGCGCAGCCATCTCATCGAAATGAAGCGGCTCCAGCATCTCCTTCTGCGGAAAGTTAAGGACGTAGATCGGATCGTCGGGCACGTCGTCCCAGTCGATCAGCTCGTCGACGACGTAGCTGTTCGTCTTGAACGGCAGCACCCGCGCGACCACGTCGATCGCGAAGATCTGATCCTCGCTCAGGTTCTCCTTCACCTGCGGGATCTTCCGGAAGTTGCCCAGCGTGTACGCCTTGTATCGCGGGCCGCCATCCGGCACACCGTATTCGTCCCCGTCGCCCTCGTTGGGGCTGTCGCCGTTTCGGTTCCTGATCTGCTCGATAAACAGAAGCGCGGCTCGCTCCTTCGTTGCCCGTGCCTCTTCAGTGTCGGCACTGCGGCCTGGCATGGTAACCATGTCACAGCTCCCTTCTAGCAGAGGTCGTTGCGCACAGAGAGGCCCGAGGCGTGCCCCGGGCCTTTTCCGATATGCTCCGGTTGCCTCTCCTGGTGCCTACGGGGTTAGCTGTCGGGTTCGGCTAAAGGAGATTGCCTATCCCGCCGAAGCGGGAATTCACCCCACTGGTTTGGGTCCCCCGTTCCCCACCCTCATCAGGCGGGAATTCGGCCCTTGTCAACGATTCTAGATTACCATATCGGCCCGCTACGCAAGACCCGCGAGAGGCCAGCTACTGTGCGCTACTGTACCGGAAACAGGCGTAAACAAGACCTGTATCGCGCGCAGGTTGCTCCTCCGCGACAGGCGTAGGCACGGCGGTCGTCTTTAGGGCGGAGCGGGTGAAGGTCTCACCTGATTGTAACCTGAATTCGTGGCTTTTCGGCCGCCACTGAGACCTAGAGCCAGCCGGCCTCGCGGTACCACTGATGCGCTAGCCGGGCCCCTTCTTCGATCTGCACGCTCGCCCGCCAGCCGAGGTCGTCCCGCAACGACCCGGAGGAGCAGACCCAGGCGCGCCGGCGCATCTCGCGAACCTTATCCCGGTCGAACACCTGGGCTTGGCCCGTGATCCGGCCGAACATCTCGCTGCCGAGTCCTGCCGCCTGGTAGGCGATCAGCGGTACCGGAATCATCAGCGCCTTTCGGCTGCTAGCGTTCTCGATCGCCAGGAGCAGGTCGCGCCAAGAGTACACGGCGCCGTCCTCAGGGCAGTACGTCTGGCCGCCGACATCCGCCTCTGCCGTCGTCGCCGCCACGACGGCGCTGGCCGCGTCGCTTGCGTAGATGATCGACAGCCGGTTGCGGCCGCCCCACAGGAGCGGCGCGATCCGGTATCGCACCGCCTTGAAGAAGGGTAGAAGCGCCGGGTCCCGCGGCCCGTAGATCACCGGCATTCGGAAGATGACCGAGCGGCCCGCCAGGGTGGACGCCCGTGTTGCGGTCTCGCCGCCCAACTTCGAGCGCCCATATGCACTCACGGGCTTCGGTCTGGCGTCCGTCGGTCTGGGCTCGCCGCCAGGGCTCGGGCCGTGCGCCGACAGGCTAGAGATGTAAACGAAGCGCCGCAGGTCGGGCGCGCGCTCCTCGATCGCCTTGAGGAGGTTCGACGTGCCCTCCTCGTTGACCGCTTGAAACTCGATCTCGCTCCGCGCCTTAATCAGCCCCGCCGGATGCACCACCGCCTCGACGCCCTCGACTGCTGGCCGAAGCGAACTCGGATCCGTCACGTCGCCGATCGCCACTTCGTGTGGGAAGGTCAGAAACTGCCGGCTGCTGGTCTCGCGCAAGAGGAGCCGTACTTCGTGCCCGCCGGCTGCGAATTGCTCTGCGATGTGCGAGCCCAGGAAACCACTGGCGCCCGTGATCAGAACTTTCAGGAGAGCGCCTTTTCGTATATGCGATACATCTTGTAGCGGTCTGCGCCGACCTTGTTGATCAGCGAGTTGATCAGGCCGTTGTCCTCCAGCGTCCACGAAAACTCGGCCCATTCGAGCTTCGCGTCGATCGCGCCCTCGTACATCTCGTCGCAGAGAAGGTATACGAGGCCCGCGTACTTTCGCGAGCGGAACTCTTTCTTGATCCCAAATAGTAGCAGCCGGCCCGCCGCTGGCCGCCTCACCTTGAGCCGCCACAAGAAGCGGATCCAGCCAAACGGAAAGAGGTTGCCGTTCAGCGGCTTCATCGCCCAGTTGAAGTCAGGCACCCCCAGCGCCACGCCCGCCGCCACGCCGTCGACTTCGACGACCGGCACGATCCTGGGGTCGACGACGAGCTTCAGATCCTTCGCCATCTGCTCGGCTTCGGCGTCGGTTGCCGGCACGAAGCCCCAATTCTCGCTCCAGGCGTCGTTGTACAGATCGAGGATCATCCTCACCTCGCTGTCGAAGTCCTTCATGCGGGCCCGGCGGACCGTCACGCCCGGGCGCGCCCTAAGCTCGTCAACCATCCGTCGCGGCGAGCCCTCCGGCACCGGTCGGCTCGCCCAGCGCCAGGCGAAGAGGTCCTTGGCCTTGACATAACCTGCATCCTCAACGAGACGCAAGTAGTACTCGTGTGTGTACGTCATCAGAGGCAGTGGGGAGGAGTCGAAGCCCTCAGCCAGCAGGCCAATCTCACCGTTGACCGAGAAGTTGAGCGGGCCGCGGATCTGCTCCATCCCTCGTGCGCGCAACCAGTCTTCGGCCGTCGTCAGAAGCGCCTGCGCCGTCTCCGGGTCGTCCCCGCACTCCAGGAAGCCGAAGAACCCGGTGTGCTCATCGTGGTAGCGGTTGTGCTCGTGGTCGATGTGAGCGGATATGCGCCCGACGACGTCTCCGTCGCGGCGGGCCAGGAACAGCTGCACGTCGGCGTGCTGGAAGAACGGATTGTCCTTCGCTGAAAAGCGGTGCTTCTCGGTGTAGCGCAGGGGCGCTATCCAGTAGGGATTGTCCTTATAGATGTGCCAGGGCAGACGGATGAAGGCGTCGAGGTCTTTCTTCGACTCAACCGGCGAGACCTGGACCGTCTTCGGAGGCGCGCTAAGTGATGACACCGAGCTTGCGACCGACTGTCTCGAACTTGCCCAGCGCCTCGTCCACCATCTCCTCCGTGTGCGTCGCCATGCAGCTAGTCCGAAGGATCGCCTCGCCCATATTCACCGCCGGATAGACGGCCGTGTTGGTGTAGACTCCCGCTTCCATCAGCGCCTTACCGAACATGATCGTCAAGTACTCTTCGCCCACGTTCACCGGCACGATCGGCGTGTTCGCCTGGCCGACGTCGAACCCAAGCTGCGTCAGCCCCTCGCGCCATCGCTTGCCGACTGTTTGCAGGTGGTCGATGATCTCCGGTTCGCGCTCGATGACGTCCAACGACGCCAGCGCCGCGGCCGTCGATGCCGGGGGCAGGCTGGCGCTGAAGAGCATCGAGCGGGCGAAGTGCTTGATCCAGCCTAGAACGGGAGCCGGCCCGGCCACGAAGCCTCCGATCGATCCCAGAGCCTTCGAGAACGTGCCCATGATCAGGTCGACGTCGTCCTCCACGCCGAAGTGACTGGCAGTACCGCGGCCGCCCTCTCCCAGCACGCCCAGCGCGTGGGCGTCGTCAACGAGCAGTCGCGCGCGATGCTTCTTGCACACCGCCGACAGCTCCGGCAAGGGAGCGATATCGCCCCCCATGCTGTAGACGCCGTCTACGATAACGATGGCGGCTTTCTTGGTCCGCGACAGTATCTGGTCCAGGTGATCCGCGTCGTTGTGCCTAAAGCGCACCATGTCGCCGTCGGCCATCTGGCAGCCGTCGTAGACGCTCGCGTGGACGGCCTTGTCGATGACTGCGACAGACTTCTTGTCGACTAAGGTTGAGATGATTCCCAGGTTCGCCTGGTAGCCGGTCGTGAAGACGACTGCCGCCTCCACGCCCAGAAACTTGGCGATGCGTTCCTCAAGTTCCTCGTGCATCTTCGTGCTGCCGTTGAGGAAGCGCGACCCGGTCATCGACGTGCCGAACTCAAGGACCGCTTCGCGAGCCTTGTCGATCACGTACGGGTGACGCGTCAGTCCGAGGTAGTTGTTGGAGCCGAACATGAGGACCGTCTTGCCGTAGATCTGGGCGACGGGCCCGTCGTTGTTGTCTAGCGGTTGGAAGTAAGGGTAGAGGTCCAAGTCGCGGGCCCGGTCGACGAGCGTGAACTCCTTGACCTTTGAGAAGATGTCCCCTTCGTCGGCCCCGTCATAGCGGTCCTTGACGTACTCCTTGATCGAAATGTCGTCGGGAAGCGGGGGCAACGAACCGGCGCTGGGCGTCTCTTGAACACGCTTGGTTTCTCTCATATCGGCGCCTGGCGGGTCGTCGTAAACACTATAAGGGAGCAAATGATGGGGTACAAGGAGAGTCTATCAGCAGCCAACGGCTAGGCGTCGAGATGCTTCGTGTAGTGCGAATGCACGGCCACGGGCCGAAATCCCATCCCCGCGTAGATTCGCTTCGGCGTGTCCGTTGGGTCCGCGGCGATAAGCACGGGCCCAGCACCTTTCGCGCGGGCATCCGCAACACAGTGGTGGATCAGGGCGCGCGCGATGCCGCGCTTGCGGAACTTCGGCAACGTAAACAAATCTTCGACCTGTCCCACGCCGTCGATCCCTGCCCACGAGTTGAAGTAGGCGACTGGCTTGTCCTTCACGTACGCCATGAAGTACTGCACCGGCGGCTGCTTCAGGCGTTTTGTCTCGAACATCTGCCGCCCAATCTCGTCACTCACCTTGCGCTTCTGCCGGGCGATGTGTTCGCGCCAGTCCTGAAGCATCAGCTCCCAATACGTATCCCAGTCTGCCTCCGTCTCCAGCGGCCGAATGTCGAACTCTTTCGGCGCTGGGCCCAGGAGCTCGCCCTCAAGCAGCGAAAGCAGGCCGTCCTCCCGCTCGTAGCCTTCCAGCGTCAGCCGGGCCACGAACTCCGGTGGGGTGCGATAGTCCACTTCAAAGCGCCTGTGCTTCGCTGCCTTGTACTCCAAGTCCACGGCGGCCAGGAACTCCTCGATCTGTGCCGGCGTCGTCGGCCGCGCGTCGGCCACGTGGTTCGCGTCGTAGATGTCGGGCGACGCCCGGCCCCGCAGGAACGTCGCGCCCAGAAGCTCGAAAACCTCGTTGCCCAGCGCAAAGTTGCCGGCGTTCGTGGCGAGCGCCCTGTCAGTGAGTGTCACAGCGCCTAATCTTAGCGGAGATCGCGGCGTCCGGACAGGCAGCCGGAGCAAGGGAGGGCACGCTTGCTCCGGCTACGCTGCTGGGGGCGAGGCGCGACAGACTGCTTCGTCTTCTAAGCGCAGCCAAACTGGGCAGAGAGTCCGCTGTGTCAGCGCTTGCGACCAGCGGCGGCCTCCCCCGGGTCAACCTCTCCGCCGGCGCGGGGCGCTTCTGGCTGTTCCGCCGTGTCCGTCTCAGCGGCCGATGTGAGGGCGACGACTGGCCGGTGTTGGACGCGAATGTTGAACTCGTCGGCCGCGAACGCTCGCACTCGCGCCTGGTCGTAACCGTACTCGATCAGGGTTTCGACAAGCTGAGCGGCCTCCTCCTCGTCCTCCACGACGTTGATCTCGCCATGCGTAGCGTTGTCTAGATCCGTCACTACTACTATCACTGTGCCTGACATTGGCGCCCTCCTGCTCGCGCGGAAATACCGCCGTTCTCTTCTGCGCACAGTGTCGCAAAGGGCACTCGCCGCATTCTCACCGTGAAGTTATGGTCAACTACTGCCGGTATATGACATCCCACGACGATGCAGGATCCGATTCGCCTTAGGTTGTTCCCTTCAGGACGAACTCGGTTATCGATTCGTTCACGAGGTCTGGGAGCTCTCGCATGATCCAGTGGCCGGCGTTCTCGACTTTCCGGAAGGTCAGGTTCGGGAAGAACTCGTCGAGTTTGTCGCTCCAGGCGAGCGGGAGGACGGCGTCATCGGCTCCCCAGAGGATTAGCGTCGGTGCGTGGATCTTGGGGTCGCCACCCGCGCCCTGGCCTCTGGTGCGGAAGACGGCGCGATAACAGTTGAAGCCCCCGCGGACGGCGCCGGGTTGGGAGAACGCCTCAACGAACTCCTCGATCTCATCGTCGGCCCAGACGGCCTTGTCGTGCGACCAGTGGGAGAGGAAGTGGCTGATGTAGAGGCGCGTTGCCTCGCGGCTGGAGGTTACGAGGTCTTCGGCCCAGGGGAGCTGGTGGAACATCTGGTACCAGATCTCGGGGATGTGCTGCATCTCCATCCAGCGCATGCCGATTCCGGCGTACGGCGGGTTGAACATGACGAGCTTGTCGACGCGGTCTCTGTACGTTCGCGCGAACTCCTGCACCCAAACGGCGCCGAAGTCGTGGGTGACGAAGTTGGCCTTGTCCCAGCCCAGGTGGTCGAGCAGGGCGTTGATGTCCTGAGCGAAGACGGCGGGTGTATAGCCTTCCTCCGGGGCGACGTCCGGCTTGTCGGTGTAAGCGTAGCCGCGCATGTCCGGCGCTACGACATCGAAGGATTTGGCGAGTTCGGGGATGTTGCGATGCCACTCGTAGTAGAAGCCGGGCCAGCCGTGAACGAGAATGAGCGGCAGCCCGCTGCCCTCGCGGACATAGTGGTAGTTGATGCCGTTGATCGACGCGTACTCGTGGTTGAACCCATCGGTTTTTGGGGGCATGACTACTCCTTGGCTCAGGTGCAGTCTATTCGGAGCCAATACTGCGAATCAAGGCCCGTCGGGCAAGCAGACGGGGGAGCGAGTCTCGCGCCTCATCCCGTGGAGCGCACAGGCGGGAATCTAGAAGCGGCCGGGCGGCGAACCGAAGCCCTTGAACGGCTCTTTCCGTTCGTCCCAGCGCCGGTTCTTCAGCAGCTGCGCAACTTCTTCGGCGATATCAAACTCGTCCAACTCCGGATCCGTCACCCCGTCCGCGGTGGCGTTGCCGTCGTCGGCGGCGCTCCGTTGGTGATCGGGAGTCTCGACCGTTTGCTCGTGTGCAGCGGTCTCGGCGGTCTGGTGAGCGAAGACGGTGCCGTGGGCAGCGGACACGTTCTCGTCGTCAGCCTCGTCCGTCGGGGGCTCCTGTGCCGCGGCCTCTGGCGTCGAGAGCGCACTGTCGATGCGCGAATCCATGTCGGTGAGGGCTCTCTCGCGCGCGGCGGTCTCGGCGCTCTGGCGCTGCTCATCCATGAGGCGTTCGGTCTCCTCGCGGCGTGCCACCTCGGCTTTCGCTAAGACGCTAACAGCGTCAGCGGCCTCGATTGCTGAACGTAGCTCTTCCTCAGCTCGGCGGGCGGCGCTGGCGTCTTCCACTCCTCTGGCGCGTCGATCCGCCTCTGCACGACTCTTGGCCTCGGCCCTGGCGTCCTTGGCTCTGGCCTTGGCCTCCGCTTTGGCTGTGGTCTCGGCTTCGGCGGCGGCTCTGGCCTCGGCTTCGGCCTTGTCCTTGGCGTCCGCCTTGGCTGTGGCCTCGGCTTCGGCGGCGGCCCTGGCTTCGGCTTTAGCATTGGTCTTGGCTTCGGCTTTGGCTGTGGCCTCGGCTTCGGC
>CBDTZZ010000022.1:0-9406 GCA_965365035.1 uncultured bacterium
GGGGCGTCGTCGATCTCGCGCAGCATCGCCGGGTAGTCCGGGTCGTCCCACGTCAGCGGCCTGATGCCGGCCGCCTCCAGCCGCTCCATCTCCGCCTCCGGGTCGATAGTCCCGCGACGGTCCACGATGTTCCTCACGACGGAGTCTGTGAGGCCCGCCTCCTTCAGCTCGGAACGCGTCGCCCGCCAGGCGTCAGATAGCGAACCGAAGCGGGAAAGGAGCGCCTTATAACGCACGCTGCCGAGGCCGGGAATGCGGTTGAAGGCGACCCAGAAGGGCAGCTCGGAGGCGATCTGTGGGCGCTTGGGAGCCATCTCAAGCGAGGATGATAGCACGCCAGTCAACAACGCGATGCGGGCAAGTGGCACGGGGTCGCCTGCTCTAGCGGCCGTTGCCATCGGGCGTTTCGTCGCCCTCTTCGCCGGCGACCTTCGTCACCCGCACTTTCTTGATCCGGCGCCCGGCCACGCTCATCACCTTCATGCTGATGCCGTCTACCGTCACAGCGTCGCCGGCGTTCGGCATCCGCCCCAACTCGTTGATGATGAAGCCGCCCACGCTGTCGAAGTCATCCTTCTGTAGCGCCGTGTCGAAGCGCTCGTTGATCTCGTCGATTCCCACCCGGCCGTCGACTATCGCCTCGTCGCTGCTCAGCTGCTCGACTTCCTCTTCCGGTGCGTCATACTCGTCTCGGATCTCGCCGACGATCTCTTCGACCAGGTCCTCGACCGTGACGACCCCCGCTGTTCCTCCGTACTCGTCCACGACCAACGCGATCGAAATCCGATTCTCCTTCATCTCCTTGAGCAGGTCGTGCACGTTCTTGGTCTCCGGAACGACGTATGCGTCACGTGTGACGTCACGCAGCGCGGGCTTGCGCGGCCCGTTCGTGATGTGTCGCAAGAGCTCCTTGGCGTGTGCGAAGCCCAGCACGTGGTCGATGTCGTCCTCGTAAACCGGAATGCGGCTCAGGCCCTTGTCCGCGATCAGGCGGGCCAGCGTATCGAAATCCTCATCCGCATCGATCGCGACGATGTCTGTGCGGGGCACCATCACCTCGCGCACAAGCGTGTACTCCAGCTCCATAACGCCGCGGATCATCTCCCGCTCGTCATCCTGAATCCCTTGGTTCTCCTCGGCCTCGGCCAGCAGCATCAGCTCCTCCGCCCCGCCGCCGGCACCCGGCTGGCCACGCTGCCACGTCCGCATCACGGCGCCCATCGGTGCGTCCAGGACCAGCACAGGCACACGGAACACGAATCGCACCACCGATACGAACGGCCGCAGCCTGTTCTGCCAGCCCGAAGGGTCCCGAGCGACCATCATGCGCGGCAGCGCCTGCAGCAGCATGAATCCAAGCGCTACGGCGATCACAGTTAGCGTCACCATTGCCCAGTTGTCGTCGGTGTGCTTGAGCACGAGGAACACCGAGATCGCCGTAATCGCCACCGAGACGAGGGTCCGTGCCAGCGCCAGCGACGACATTGTGAGCTGCCGCTCCTGGTAGAACCGTTGCAGCGCGTCCACCTGCGACTCCGTCGGCTCGCGAAGGGCGCGCTCTCGGGTGCCCGCGACCACGCCGGCTTCCGCCGCGCCGAGCAGGAGGATAGTCGCGATGCCGACGGCCAGCGCCACCAGGCCGACGATCGTCTCGCTATCCATCGTCTTCGCTCTTCTTCAGAGGTTTGGCCGGCACCCCGGCCACTTTCTCGCCGGCCGCCACGTCCTCCGTGACGACGGAGCCCGCGCCGGTGGCGGCCCCGCGCCCAACGCGAACCGGCGCCACGAGCATCGTGTCGCTACCGATGAATGCGCCGTCTTCGATCACTGTGCGGTGCTTGTCCTGACCGTCGTAGTTGCAAGTTACAGTGCCGGCGCCGATGTTCACGTTCTCGCCGACGTCCGCGTCGCCGATGTAGCTGAAGTGGTGGGACTTTGTGCCCCGCCCGATCCGTGACGCCTTAACCTCAACGAAGTTACCCAGCTCGACGCCGGACTCGATGTGCGCGCCGGCGCGCAGGTGGCAGAACGGTCCCACCATCACGTCGTCGTCCAGCCGCGAGTCCTCGATTACTGCGTTCGGCCCGATCTGGCAGCGCTCACCGATCGTGGAGTCACCGCTGATCGTCGTGTTTGGCCGGATCGTGCTGCCCCTGCCGATCTCGATCCCGGCCTCGATGTACGTCGTCGCTGGGTCAACGATCGTCACGCCCGCAGCGGCCAGGCTCGCGGCGTGGGCGATCCGCGCTTCCAGGTCTTGCTGGAAACGTCTAGACGCTTCGTCGTCGGTGGGGTTAACGGATTTCGTTGGCATCAGATGTCGGCGGCGCCCGCGGGGCGGGCGTCAGCGCAGGACGGCATACTCTAGTTCGCCGTGAAAAAGGACATGCATACTCTCAGACGCAGAAACGGGCCGCGTCGTTGGCACGTGTGGGGCAAGCGCGTACTGTCGGGTTCGCTGCTATCTGGAGGTTCTGTGTCGTCCAAGTGGGGTCAACTCTTTGTACTCAAAGTTCTACACAAATGTTAGCCAGGCCCGCGACAGAATGTCAACTGGCCCGGGCGTTGCCCTACATGTCCGGAAGCGACGAATCCCCGCCCTCTTGTGCCGTAAAGATGCCGATGACGCCCAGTCCTCGCCCTCCCGCGTCTCTCAGGTAGATCAGCCTTCCGGGAAACCGCACTACGGATCCATCCTGGCGCAGCACTTGCAGGTTCGCCGCTGGCTGGTCGAGCGTCGGCTGGCCGGCGCTCATCGCCGCGTTGAAGCCGGCCCAGTGCCTTTCGCGGTATTCGTGGGGGACGATCATATCGAGTTTTTCCCCGATCGCCGTCTCGGCGTCGTAGCCGAATAGCCTTTCGGCGCCCGCGCTCCAGACGCAGATAGTGCCGGATCGATCTGCCATCACCACTGCGTGTGAGTCAAGCATTTCTTGTCGCTAACCGGCCACTCCATCTGGCGATCATGGCTTCCTCCCAGCGTGCCGAATGCCAGAACCCTATCGCGGTGTCCGCCGCTCGTCAACGCCGTGAATAACCTGTCCCCTGTCTCCTGTCCCATGTCCCCGATATAATCGCCACGTGGACGGACACGAGCTTCGCCGCGCCTTCCTCGGCTTCTTCGAGAAGCTCGATCATCGCGTCATGCCCAGCGCCCCCGTCGTCCCGGCCGGCGATCCGACCCTGCTCTTCACTGGCGCCGGTATGGTGCCCTTCAAGCCTTACTTCATGGGCCAGTCCCAGCCGCCGGCGCCCCGCCTCGCCAGCGTGCAGAAGTGCTTTCGCACCAGCGACATCGAATCCGTCGGCGACGAATCGCACCTGACGTTCTTCGAGATGCTTGGCAACTTCAGCATCGGAGACTACTTCAAGGCGGAGATGATCCCCTGGGCGCACGAGTTCCTGACGGGCGTCCTCGCCGTTCCCCAGGACCGCCTTTGGCCCGCCGTCTTCCAGGACGACGACGAGGCGTTCGCGCTCTGGGAGAAGCTTGGCTATCCGTCCGAGCGAATTCAGCGCTACGGTGAGGAGCACAACTACTGGTTCAGCGGCGACGTCGGCCCCTGCGGCCCCGATTCCGAGATCTACTACGACTTCGGTGAGCAATTCGCCTGTGGTTCCGATTGTCATCCCGCCGACGACTGCCCGCGATTCGTCGAGATCTGGAACCTCGTCTTCATGACCTACTACTGCGACGGCGAAAAACGCGACCCGCTGCCGCAGAAGAACATCGACACCGGCTCCGGCTTCGAGCGCGTAATGAGCGTCCTCCTTCACCTCAGCGACGGCTGGGACAAGTCCAAGCTCCCGACGGTATACGACACCGTCCTTTTCCGCCCGCTTATCGAGAAGATCGAGGCGCTCTCCGGCAAGACATACGGCGAATCGACCGACACCGACCGCGCCATCCGCATCGTCGCCGAGCACGCCCGCGCCGTCACCTTCCTCATCGGCGACGAGCGTACTCCCGTCGTCCCCTCCAACGAGGAGCGAGGCTACGTCTGCCGCCGTATGCTGCGCCGCGCCGTCTACTTCGGCCGCCGCGCCCTCGGCATCGAAGGCCCCTTCCTCACCGCTCTCGCCGACACTGTGATTGCGGAAATGAAGGACTCCTACCCGGAGCTAGAGCGTCAACAGAAGTTCGTCCGCGAGATCATCGGCCCGGAGGAGCGTCGCTTCGACGAGACGCTCAGCAGGGGCCTCGAACGCCTCGAAGAGACGATCGGCGCCTCGGCCGGCGGCAAGCAGGTCGCCGGCTCCGCCGCCTTCGCCCTCCACGACACCTACGGCTTTCCCATCGAACTAACGCGCGAAATCGCCCAACAGCACGGCTTCACCGTTGACGAAGCCGGCTTCGAGGCGGAGATGGACGAGCAGCGTAAGCGCGCCCGCGCCGCCGCCAGCGGCTCGGACTCCGTCGCTGCCGACGCCCTCTACAGCTCGCTCGTCTCCGACGCCACGATCTTCACCGGCTTCGACGAGCTGGAGTCGCAGACGAAGGTCGTCGCGCTCGTCAGCGGCGGCGCCGGAACCGACGCCGCCGAAACCGGTGCCGAGGTCGAAGTCTTCCTCGAGCGCACGCCCTTCTATCCCGAGGGCGGCGGCCAGGTCGGCGACCGCGGCGAGATCGTCGCGGCGAACGGGCGCATAGAAGTAGAAGACACCCAGCGCGTCGCCGAAACCCTGACCCTCCACCGCGGCCGTGTCGCCGAAGGGCGGATCGCCGCCGGCGACGCCGTCGCCGCCCGTGTCGACACAGAGCACCGCGAGAACACGCGACGCAACCACACGGCGACGCACCTGCTGCACGCGGCGCTGAGAAACGTCATCGGCTCTCACGTGCGGCAGGCCGGCTCGCTCGTTGCGCCCGGCTACCTGCGCTTCGACTTCACGCACACCGAGGCCGTCACGCCCGAACAACTCGCTGAGGTGGAGTCGCTCGTCAATGCGAAGGTGCGGCAGGACCTCCCCGTCCACTCTCGCGAGACCTCGTTCGACGAGGCGATGGAAGAGGGCGTCCTCGCCTTCTTCGGGGACAAGTACGGCGACAAGGTGCGCGTCGTAGAGGTCAACACGGTAGTCCCGCGCTTCAGCGCCGAGCTCTGCGGTGGCACCCACTGCGAGCGCACCGGCGAGATCGGCCTCATCCTCGTCACCGGCGAGTCCTCCATCGGCTCCGGCATGCGCCGCATCGAAGCGCTGACCGGTGTCGCCGCGGAGGAGCATGTTCGCCGCCAGGAGGGCGAGATCACCGAGATCGCTCGCCGCCTCGGTTCGCAGAAGCAGAACATCATCCAGAAGCTCGACTCCCTCATCCAGGAGAACGACGCCTCGCGCAAGCGCATCGAGAAGCTCGAACGCTCGCTCGCCAGCGGTTCGGGGGACGCCGACCTCTTGGCGGGCGCTGCCACCGTCGAGGGAGTCGCCGTGGTCGCCAGGAAAGTCGATGCGCCCAGCGTCGACTCACTCCGCTACATGGCCGACGCCCTTCGCAAGTCTCTCGATTCCGGCGTCGCCGTCCTCGGCTCGGTCATCGACGACCGGCCGTTCTTCGTCGCCGTCGTCACCAAAGACCTCAACGAACGCGGCGTCCACGCCGGCAACCTCCTCAAGCAGGTCGCCACGGTCACCGGTGGTGGCGGCGGCGGGCGCCCAGATATGGCCCAGGGCGGTGGCAAGGACGCCGCCAAGATCGACGAAGCGCTGGCCATCGTCGAGGGCGCCGTGCGCGAGATGCTGGCCGGCTGATGGCCGCCCCCACCTATCTCCTGTCCACTGTCCCCTGTCTCCGCTCATGCGCATGATCGGAATCGACTTCGGCGAGAAGCGCATCGGCGTCGCCGCCGGCGACGACCGCATGCGGCTCGCCGTGCCGGTCACCACCGTCGAAAGCCGGGGCGATCCCGTCGCCGAGATCGCAGCGATCGCCGCCGAGCAGGGTGCGGAGGCACTTGTCATCGGCCTGCCGCTTTCGCTCAGCGGCGCCGAAGGTCCACAGGCCGTTCGCGTCCGCGAGGTCGTCGATGCCCTCTCCGAACGCCTCACCATCCCGGTCCACACCCACGACGAGCGCCTGACGACAACGCAGGCCGCGCAGCTGCCCGGCGGCCGCACCCGCAAGTCGAAGAGCGGCGCCACTAGCCGCGACGCCGTCGCCGCCAGCATCATGCTTCAGGCCTATATGGATAGCCAGCGGCCCTATGATTAGCGTCCGCCAGGCCTCCCTGCTCGCGATGCTCCTCGCGGCGCTGCTCACGGTCGTCGCCGTCTGGTTCGTCGTCGGCAGCCCCGGCTCCGTAGGGGAGGTCGGCTCATACGAGCAGCAGCCGACGCCCGGTGCCGCAATCGTTGTCTCCGTCGAGCCCGGGGATAGTCCCAGTCAGATCGCCGATACGCTAGAGCGCGCCGCCGTTATCGACTCCGGCACACGCTTCCGCGTCCTCTCCCAGCTCATGGGCTTCGATCGTCTCTTGCAGGCCGGTGTGTACGATCTTCAGGAAGACATGCCCGTACTCGACGTGCTCTACCGCCTCCGCAACGGCGTCGTCACCACGCGCTTCGTCACCGTCGTCGAAGGCTGGCAGCTCGCCGAGATCGCGGACGCCGTCGCTGCTGAGGGCATCGACCGAGACGATTTCCTCGCCGCCGCCGCCAGCCTCGATTACGACTTCCCATTCGTCGGCCAGATCCCGGTGGGTGAGTCGCTGCAGGGCTACCTCTATCCCGCCACCTACCCGCTGCGGACTGGCGATGACGGGCGGGCTGTCGTCAGGGCGATGCTAGATGCCTTCGACACCAACGTCGCGGACGACCTCGCCACGCAGGCGGCGACAGTTGGGCTCACGCTCCACGAAGTCGTGACGCTGGCCTCCATTATCGAGCGCGAGGCCGTCGTCCCTGAAGAGAAGCCGATCATGGCCCAGGTCTTCTTCTCGCGGCTCCTCATCGGTCTCCCCCTCCAGGCCGACCCGACCGTGCAGTTCGCCCTCGCTGAGGCTGGCGCTGACACAGGGCCCGGCACCTACTGGAAGACTCCGCTTACCACCGAAGACCTCGCGTTCGACTCGCCTTACAACACCTACGTCTACTTCGGGCTGCCGCCCGGACCCATCGCCAGCCCCGGCGCCGACTCGATCGCGGCCGTCATCAACCCGTCCGAGACGAACTACCTCTTCTTCGTCGCCCGGTCGGACGGCTCGCACGCCTTCGCTGAGACGTTGGCCGAGCACAACGCCAACGTCGATCTCTACCTCAACGGTGGTAGCCAGTGACGGGCGATGGCGCGCCGGTGACCCTCAGCGAGAAGCTCAAGCTGATCGCCGACCACTGGCATCCGCGCATCGTCGCCCGCGTCGACGGCTATCACGTCAAGCTTGTGAAGGTGAAGGGCGAGTTCGTCTGGCACGCGCACGCCGACCAGGACGAGATGTTCCTCGTCATCGAAGGCAACATCGTGATACGGATGCGCGACGGCGACGTTAGCCTTTCGGCCGGCGATCTCTTCGTTGTCCCCAAAGGCGCCGAGCACTGCCCCTTCGCTGAGGAAGAAGCATCGATTCTCGTCCTCGCCCGCGCTGACATCGATCAGACGGGCGGCGTCCCGTCCGCGCTGCGAGCGGAAGATCAGGAGTGGATCTGAACCGATGCAGTACGCCGGCGTCATCTCAGCGCCCGGGAAACAATCCCTTTCGCCCGTCTTCCAGCAGGCCGCGTTCGATCATCTCGGCATCGCCGTCAAATACGAACACTGGCCGACGCCGGCCGACGGTCTCGAGACGCGCGTCACCGGTCTCCAGGCGCCTGATGTCCTCGGCTCTAACGTGACGATCCCCCACAAGGAGGCCTGTTTGCCCCTCGTGGACGACTATGACGCCCTGGTCAGCCGGGTCGGTGCGCTAAACACGATCCACAACGACCGCGGCACCCTGCGCGGCTACAACACAGACGTCGAAGGTTTCCTGCGCCCGCTAAGAGACGCCTACTTCGAGCCCAGAGAGTGTACTGCGGTCATCGCCGGTGCCGGCGGTGCGGCGCGAGCGGTGGTTATAGCGTTGGCGGAGGCGGGCGCGGCGCGCATCGCCGTCGTCAACCGCACCCTGAAGCGCGCCGAGAAGCTCGTCGCGGACTTGAGCGCCGCAGTCGACCCGGTGCAGCTCGTGGCGGCGCCCGATAGCCGCGAATCGTGGCGGAATGCGGCGACCGAGGCGGACCTCTTGGTAAACTGTACCTCGCTCGGTACCGCCGGGACGCCCGAGCAAGATCGATCTCCTATGCCATCCGAACTGCTCCGCTCACAAACTCTGGTCTACGACCTCGTCTACCAGCCTGCAGAGACGCGCCTTATCCTCGACGCCCGCGAGGCCGGTGCGCGCACGATCGGCGGCTTGCCGATGCTCATCTACCAGGGCGCTGCCTCTTTCAAGATCTGGACCGGCAAGGAGGCGCCGGTCGACATAATGTTCCAGGCCGCCGAAGCGGCGCTCGCCGCGGAGGACGCGTCATGATCCAGTGGGCGCTTATCGTCATCTTCTTCCTCTTCCTCATCCTCGCCTACATCATCGTCCAGGGCACCCGCGCGGCCCTGGCCTGGCGCGATGCCGCCGCCAGCGGTGACACGAAGGTCATTCGAGACATCGTTGAGGACAGCCTTGAAGGCTGGCGAACCCAGAAGCGCCCGAAGCCTGTCGCCGTCGAGGTTTGGCGCGGCGTCCAGAGCCTGCAGCTCGTGCACGTCGAGGCCGACTTCGTGCGCGTCTCAGCCACTGCCGAGAGCGACTACAAGCTCGTCGACGGCAAGTGGTTGGAGATGCGCAACTCTCTGCAAGAGGGCATCGCCATTACGGCGCACTGCGCCGAGATGCTCTTCTACGAGATGCCGCACTACCGGCCCGACCGTCTTCAGATCGACGTCTACACGGCTTTTCGCGACGATTCCGGCGCCCCGCGCCGCGACTGCATCCTCTCGACGGAGGCGGCGCGCGAAGTCGCTCGCACCGTGGACTGGGACGAGTGGACATCAGACCAGATTGTCGAGGAGCTTGGTGGTCGCTATCGTCTGAGCGATGTCGGCCGCCCGCTGGCGATTACCGTCGAACCGCCGCCCGCACCGGATGAAGACGAAGACGACGAACCCAGCGAGGCGACCGCAGCCGAGGCCCGATCGTGACTCAGCTGCGCTTCCTCACCGCCGGTGAATCGCACGGACAGGCGCTTGTCGCCATCGTGGAGGGCATCCCGGCCGGCGTTCACGTCACCGAGGAGTACATCGCTGCGGAGATGAAGCGCCGTCAGGGCGGTCACGGTCGCTCCAAACGCCAGCAGCTGGAGCAGGATCACGCCCAGCTCATCAGCGGCGTCCGCCACGGCCGCACGCTGGGCAGCCCCATCGCCATGGTCATCGCCAACC
>CBDTZZ010000023.1:0-9250 GCA_965365035.1 uncultured bacterium
CGAGGACGGGCGATGCGCTGATCTTCGTCGGTTAGCATCTCGACCCACTGCGCCAGCCATCCGACAGTCCGCGGGATCGCGAAGAGCACGGGGAACATGCCGACTGGAAAGCCAAGCGCCTGGTAGATGATCCCCGAGTAGAAGTCGACGTTGGGGTAGAGCCTGTGCTCTATGAAGTAATCGTCCTCAAGAGCGATGCGCTCAAGCTCGAGAGCGATGTCCAGGAGCTGATTGCGGCCGACCAGGTCGAATACTTCGTCGGCTGTCTGCTTGATGATGCGGGCTCGTGGGTCGTAGCTCTTGTAGACGCGGTGACCGAAGCCGATTAGCCGTTCGTCGCCGGCGCGCACACCCTTCAGAAATTCCGGGATGGCGCTCGTGTTGCCGATGCGCAGAAGCATGTTGATCACTTCTTCGTTGGCACCGCCGTGCCGCGGGCCGTAAAGCCCCGCCGCTGCGGCCGCCGTCGCCGAGTAGGGGTCGGCGTGTGAGCTACCGACAGAGCGCATGGCGTTGGTGCTGCAGTTCTGCTCATGGTCGGCGTGCAGTATCCAGAGCACGTCCATCGCCCGCTGGAGCACGGGATCCGGTTCGTACTTCGGCTCGGACATCTTCCAGAGCATCGAGAGGAAGTTGCCAGGGTAAGACAGATCGTTGTCCGGATAGACATAGGGCTTGCCGAGGTTGTGACGGTAGGCGAACGCCGCGATCGTGGGCATCTTCGCGATCAAGCGGACGATCTGGTCATGCCGGGATTGCGCGTCCATGACGGCCTTCGAGTCTCGATAGAAGGTCGACATCCCGGCGACCGTGCCGACGAGCATCCCCATCGGGTGAGCGTCGTACTGGAACCCTTCCATGAACTTCTTGGCGTTCTCGTGCAGATAAGTGTGGAACTTGATCTCCTCCCGCCAGCCGTCCAACTGCGGCTGCGTCGGCAGCTCCCCGTGGATCAGAAGATAAGCGGTCTCCAGGTAAGTGCTCTTTTCTGCGAGCTGCTCGATCGGATACCCGCGGTACTCCAGGACGCCGGCCTCGCCGTCGATGCGCGTGATAGCGCTGCGGCAGGACGCGGTGTTCGTGAAACCGGGATCGTAGACCAGCAACCCGAAGTCCTCTTCGTCGGTCTTGATGTCGCGGAAATCCATGGCGCGAACAGCGCCTCCGTTGATCGCCATCTCATACGAACGGCCGGTCCGGTTGTCGGTGACAGTGAGTGAGTCTTTGGCCATCGTGCTCCTTGAATCTGGGCGTCGTTCCGGGGGGCGCGGATCTGTGGCTCGCATCGCTTGTATCTTACGTGACGCGGGCATGCCACGGCAGCCAGGAGACGCACCACCGCAGATGAAGGCCTGCTAGACTGCTCACGTATGCCACAACCCACTCTCACCACGTGGCCGGGCGGCCAAGCGCCCTCTCGCGAGTCGCTCGAACGCCTCTTCGCCGAGGCTGACCTCTCGCCCAGCTGGTGGTCGAACGCGCCACACGACCGGTACAGCCCACATTCGCACGCGTATCACAAAGTCCTCTACTGCGCCCGCGGCGACATCACGTTCGTCGTGCCGGACGCTGATGACTTTCGGCTTCATCCAGGCGATCGCCTGGACATCCCGCCCGGAACGACCCACGCGGCGGTCGTCGGTGCGGACGGCGTGACCTGCGTCGAGGCCTCGGTCTAGTGCGCCTCTCAGACGCAGGGGCGCCGGAGGCCATCGCCCGGCTCCTCGCCGCCGAGCTGACGGAGGCGCCGTTCCGTGTGCCGGACCAGGACGACAACGAGGGCAACAGCGACGGGGCGCCCGTCTACGAACTGCGGCTGCGGAGCCGCGAGCACGAGGCTGAGATCCTGCTCCTGATCTGGCCCTCACTCGATCGCGCCGACGTGCGGCTCGGTAAGTCAACGTGGACGCTCAAGGCGATCGACGCCGTAGAAATGTATCCCGGCGTCGAAGTGCTGTTCCGGCGCGACGATCCCGCGGCCATCCTCTTCGTGTCCGTAGAAGGTCGCGTCGCGCTAGTCGCCTGAGGCGGCGCCTGTTAAATTGGCCCCGTGAACCCCGCCTCACTTTCCATCGTCGCCGGCCTCACCGTCGCCATGCTCGTCATCTTCCTGGCGACCGGCCAGCAGCTGAACCTCACCGTCACCGCCGTCCTCGTCACCGGCGGCGTCGCCACGCTCGCCGTCTTCTTCTATGCTCGCGAGGAAGCCCGGGAGAAGGCTAACGAAGGCGACTCCACGGACGAACCGCAAGAGACCCCAGCGATAGCGCCGAGCGCCGAGCCGCCGACGCCGGTTCAGCCGGAGGACACTCCGACGATCGACAGCGACTAGCAGCCGGTCGCAGCCGGGCGGCTAATCTCGGCCCGGGCCGGCGAAGAGCGCCTCTACAAAGCTCCGCGCCTCGAACCGAGCGAGATCTTGCGGGCGCTCGCCTGTACCGACGAAGCGCACCGGGACGCGTAGCTGATCACAAACCGAGAAGACGACTCCGCCTTTGGCCGTGCCGTCCAGCTTCGCGAGGAGGACTGCCGAGACGCCGACGGCGTCCGTGAAGTATTTCGCCTGCTGCATCGCGTTCTGGCCGCTGGTTGCGTCGAGCACCAGGAGCACCTCGTGCGGCGCGTCCGGCACCTTGCGCTGGATCACGCGATCGACCTTCCGCAGCTCCTCCATAAGGTTCGCCTTCGTGTGCAGCCGGCCTGCGGTATCGATGATCACAACGTCCGCTTGGCGCGTTTCGGCCGCCGTCAGCGCGTCGAACGCTACAGCGCCCGGATCGGCGCCTTGCTGGTGGGCGACGACGTCAACGCCGGCGCGCTCACCCCATTGTTTGAGCTGGTCGATGGCGGCGGCGCGAAACGTGTCCGCGGCGGCCAGGACGACCTTCTTTCCCTGGGCCTTGTAAGTGTGCGCCATCTTGCCGATGCTCGTGGTCTTGCCGGTGCCGTTTACGCCAACGACGAGGATCACGGCTACCCCCTCAGGTGGTTCCAGGTCACCGCTCGCGCTCCAGATCTTGCCGCGGTCAGTGTCCACGTCCAGCACCTCGATCATCTCTTCTTTGAGCACGTCGAGGGCCTTGTCCGGGTCGCGGATTGATTCTTCCTTAACGCGCGCCTGAACGTCCTCAATGATGCGGATCGTAGTCTGCACGCCGGTGTCGGCCGCGATCAGCGTCTCCTCCAGCTCCTCCCAGAGCGAGTCATCGAGGCCACGCTTGAAGATGCCGCCGATGCGTCCGAAGAACGTCTTACGCGTCCGCTCGATGGCTTCCTCGACGGGCGCTGCCTCTTCTTCGTCCCGCTCGGGCAGGGGGATGTCCGTCGCTTCCACTACGACGGCTGTCGCTTCTTCGACTTCCTCAACCCCGTCTTCGGCGGCGGCTTCTTCCTCTGGCGCGGCCTGCTCGCCGGCTGTTTCGTCGTCCTTCTTGCGGCGGAAAAATCTCACCATCACCCCGATGATATGGGCGAGCCTTCGCGAAGGACAAGCGGGGGACGACCAGGTCTGTTGGTAGCTCGGCCGTTCAGGTCGTCTGAGCGCGACTGCCGGCGATGGCCCCACTCATACAAGTGGCGGGATCGGCCATGAACTTACTGCGCGGATAGACGAAGTCCACGCCAGCCTTCAGGGCGTCGCGCTGGCGCCCAAGGTCTACGTGCGGCCCGAACGCTAGCACCGGCACGCTAGCCTCTCGGCAGGCCTCAACGAGACCGACGAGGTCGAATCTCTGCTCAGCAAGGTCGAACACAGCCAACGCCGGAGACGATGCGAGTTGCTGAAGAAACGCCTCCTCCGTCTCCACGACGCGCAGCTGGCCGCCCAGGCGCTTAACGCCGCCCTCCACGCGGGCGCTGGTAATCAGCTCGGGAGTGAGCGCGAGGATGACGGGAGAATCAGACATAGGTCTCTACTCATTGTATCGCCTGAGACCCGGCGCCATTACACGCCTTGGTGCACTAGTTCTGTGAGCCGGGCTGCTTGATGGCGTCCACCGGTACGTCTCCCAGCCTCATCGACAGCACGCGCGACGCGGCGTCGGGAGCCATTGAGATGCCGTAGATGCTGTCAGAGACCTCGATCGTGCGGCGGTTGTGCGTGACCACGATGAACTGAGTGCGCTGAGAGATCTCGTGGATTGCGCTCGCGAAGCGGCCGACGTTCGCCTCGTCCAGCATCGCGTCTACTTCGTCCAGCACGCAGAACGGTGAGGGGTTCGCCTGGAGCAGTGCGAACAGCAGCGACACAGACGTCAACGCCTTCTCACCGCCGGAAAGCTGGCTCAGACTCTTCGTCCGCTTACCCGGCGGCCGCGCCTCGATGTCGACGCCGGAGTCCATCGGGTGCTTCGGGTCCGAGAGGCGCAACTTCGCGTGGCCCCCGCCGAAGAACATCTTGAAGTTGGACTCGAAGCCTTTCGCCACTTCTTTGAACGTCGTCTCTAGTTTGCGTCGCATGAGCGCTGTCAGCTCTGTGATCGCCCGCTTCAGAGATTCCTCGGCACCCCGTAGATCCTCCACCTGTCCGGCGAGGAAGTCGTGCCGCTCACGTAGCGATTCGTAGTCTCCCAGAGCTTCGACGTTGACGGGCCCCAGCGCCCGAATCTGCGAGCGCAGCCCCTCGATCTCCTTGGCGAGCGCGTCAGGCTCGACTTGCTGACCGCCGGCCAATGGCGGCCGCCGGCCTTCGCCCTCATCGCCGCCCTGAGCTTCCGTAATCCAGGACGGCAGCTGCACGTCGGCGATCGCCTTATCCGGCCGTACCTCGCCGTCCTTTGTGAGCTCCAGGCCGTCTTCGGCGATACGCGTGCGCAGTACCTCCGTCTCCGTCTCCCATTTCCGCACTTCGGCCTCGGCCTCCAGCGTCTGTCGCTCGGCGTCGAAGAGCCGCGATTGGCTGCTCAGCACCTGGCTGTGCAGATCCCGCTCTCGCGCCTCCAGGTGATGCGTCCCTTCCTGGCTCGGGAGCCCTTCCAGCAGTTTCTCCAGCTCCGCTCGCGCACTCTTCAGCTCTTTCTCGTCGCGCGCGATCGACTCGTCCAGAGTCGAAACCTCCATCTCGATGCCGCGCAACTGCACGCTCTTCGCCGATGCCTGGGCCTCGACTCGCGCCAGCGCTGCCTCGGCGTTCTCCCTCTGCACTCTGAGCGAGCGCAGTTCGGCGTCGACCTGTCCCAGCGCATCGGCCGCTTCGTTGACACTCTTATCAAAGGCTTTCCGGCGGTCGGCGAAGATCGCGTCGGCGCGGCCCAGAGTCTTCGCCGTCGCGGCCGCCTCTTTCGCCTCTTCGATCAGCGCCTGCCGCTCCTCTTCAAGCGTCTCCGCCTGGGCCCGGTACGAGGCCTGCTGCTCACGCGCGTTGGCAACGGTGGCCATCAGGCTGCGCATCTCACCGCGTAGCTGCGCCAGCTTCTCCTGGCGCCCTGCGACCGAGTCCTGTAGCTGAACCCTCTTGTCCAGCGTCTGATCGCCCTCACTGCTCAGCTCCGTCAGCGCGCTCTCCGCGCTCCGCAGCTTCTCTCGGATACCATCGGCTTCCGCCTCAGTCGCCTCAATCGTCTTCGTGATCCGCTCGATCTCCTTGGGCAGTGCGGCGACGTCACGTTCGTATTCGATTACGAAGCCACGGGCCTCGACGTGCCTTCCGCCGGAGATAACGCCGGACTGATCGAAGACGACGCCGTCCACGGTAACGATCGTGCCGAGGCGCCGCTTCAGCAGCCGCTCGGCCGTCTTGATGTCCTGGACGACGATGACCCGTCCCAGCAGCGTGTTCATCACCTTCTCGTAGCGCGCAGGGAACTTGACCAGGTTGGCCGCAACCCCCAGCACGCCCTTCTCCTTGAGCAACGTTAGCGGATAGACCTGCTTCACCGCGTCGATCGGTATGGTCAGCGCGCGTGCACCGTTCTGCTCCATTAGACCTTCGATCGCCGCGATAGCGTCGGCCTGGCGCTCGAAGACGAACGCCTCCAGGTGCTCCTGCAGCACAGCCGCGATCGCGTCCTCAAGGCCCCTCGGTACGCGCAGGCCATCGAATACCGTGCCGACCGCGCCTTCGATCATCACCTCTTCGGTCGGCTCGGCCGCTGCCTGCTTCTGTGCCGCGGAAAGCACCGCCAGCCGCGCCTCCAGCCCCTCCAGCTTGCCGCGACGGGCGTTCTGCGCCGTCTCCACGTCCGCCAGCGCCTCGCGCAGCTCACGGACGTCTGCGTCCAGTTTCTGGCGCTTGGCGCCTGTCTCCGAGTTCTCACTCAGAAACTGCGCGTCTTGCGTCCGCAGGCTACGTAGCACGCCCACCAGCTCGCCCATCTGCGTCACGAGTGACTTGCGCCGAGTGTCGAGGCTCGAAGCCTCCTTGCCGAGCACTCTCCCGGCCTCTGTCAGTCGGCTGATACGCACCTTCATCTCCGCGGCAGCCGCCTGCAACCGGTGGGCCTTGGCATCCACGTCCGCAGCCTGGACGTGCGAATCGCGGAGCTCTTGTTCCGCTGTTGTGAGTTCGCCCTGTCGCTCGGCCAGAATCTTGCGCGCCGCCTCCACCTCTTGCTCCAGACGTTCGCGTTCACTGTCTTCGGAGGTCACGAACGTAGTCGCCCGCTCTCGCTCTGCCTCGGCCCCAGCGAGCTCCTCGCCCAGCTCTTCCTGCCTCGCCTGAAGGATCGTCCGGCGTTCTGTCGCGACAGCCTGGCGGCTCTCGACCTCAAGCACCGCTTCGGTAAGCCGCTCCTTGTCCTGAAGCGCCGCAGAGGCAGCTTTCCGGCTCTCATCAAGCTGCTTCGTCAGGTCGTCGAGTTCCTTCTGCAGCGTCTCCAGGGCCACACGCGACTGCGTGAACTCCGCCTGCGCCTGGTCGTGCCCCGCGCGGGCCACCGTCAGCGACTCTTCTGCGTGACGCCAGCGCTGCTCGTAGTGCGCCTGCAGGCTCTGCCTTAGACGCAGCGAAAGGGTTGCGTATTCGCCGGCGCGGGTCGCCTGCCGTTCGAGTTGCTGCAAACGAGGCGCGATCTCCTTGATCAGCAGCTTCACGCGCTGAATGTTCTCGTGAGCGGACTTCAGCCGGTCTTCCGCCTCTCCGATCTTCAGCCGGTAGCGCTGAATGTCCGCCGCCTCCTCGATCATCTCGCGGCGTTCTTCCGGACGCAGGCTGAGCACGCTCTCGACGAGGCCCTGGCCGATGATGGCGTGTGAACTCTGGCTGACGCTGGCCGTGGCCAGCAGGACGTGGATGTCCCGCAGCTTGGCCTTCTTTCCGTTGAGATAATAGTCGCTGTCTCCGGAGCGCGAGCCGCGACGCCTGATCGACACCTCTTCGCTGTCGATCGGCAGCCAGCCGTCGGAGTTGTCCAACGTCAGCGTCACCTCTGCCTTGTCGGCGCGCGCGCGTTTGCTCGACCCGGTGTAGATGACGTCTTCCATCTTCTTGGCCCGGATCAGCTTGTTCGATTGCCCGCCCAGCACCCAGCGCAGGGCGTCGGCGATGTTGGACTTACCGGAGCCGTTGGGGCCGACGATGGCCGTGATGCCCTGACCAAAGTCGAAGGTTGTTCGAGAGGCGAAGCTCTTGAAGCCGTAGAGATCGAGACGCTTCAGGTACACGGCGCGCTACGAGCCCGTCGCCGCCAGCGTCTCCAGGGCCTGCCGCGCAGCGTTCAACTCCGCCTGCTTCTTGTTCCGGCCCTGGCCACGCCCCATCTCCTGATCGCCAACTGATACCTGCACGGTGAACAGTTTAGCGTGATCCGGGCCTTCGCTCGATACCAGTGTGTACTGCGGAATCTCGTGGTATTGCGTCTGCGCCAGGTGCTGCAGCTCCGATTTGCTATCGACGGTGAAGCCGCTGGCCTCGATCTCATCCAGCTCCGGCTTCAGCTGCTCCAGCACGATCTTGCTGGCCAGCGCCATCCCGCTGTCGATGAATGCAGCGCCGATCAGGGCCTCCAGCGCCCCAGCCAGGTTCGACGGACGTTCCCGTCCGCCAGACATCTCTTCGCCCCGGCCGAGCACCAGGTACTGCCCCAGGTCGATGCGTTCGGCGGCGTGGGCCAGCGCGTCCCAGCGAACGAGGATCGCCCGCACGACGCTTAGCTGTCCTTCGGTCATCGCCGGGTAATCCTTGAACAGCCTGTCCGAGATGATCAAGCCAAGTACGGCATCGCCGAGAAATTCGAGCCGTTCGTTCGACTCGACATCCTCGTCCGCTTCGTTGAGGTACGAGCGATGATAGAGGGCCTGTTTGAGGTTGGCGATGTCCTTGAAGGAGACGCCGAGCCGTGTCTGGAGGTCCTCGGCGGATCGGGAGACGGATGTCTGTTCGGGTCTAACCATAGCGCTAGAATGTATGTCCTCGTACGAAGAGAGCCGCGGCTAAGCGGCTCGTTTTCACAAGTTTGCTAGGAATTACAGATAAATCATAGGACGGCCCAAAACACGTGTCAACAGACAACTCTACAATAAACTCGCGACATGCCAAGAAGCCCTCAACTCATCGATAAACTGCTGGGCTCGCTGCCGAAGGAGCAGGTTAACGCGCTATCTAATCTGATTGAGCTTGCGGACCAGCGCGGCACCGCCATCTACCTCGTCGGCGGACCAGTCCGCGACCTCCTCCTCGATCTTCCGCCTGGCGACCTCGACGTCGCCGTCGAAGGAGATGCCATCGACCTTGCCTCGCGCCAGGCTGAGGCAACTCACCTCGGCCTCGTCCGGCACCCGCGCTTCGGAACGGCCACCGTCTCCGGCAACGGCGCTCACGTCGACTTCGCCACCGCGCGCAGCGAGACATACGAGGCCGCCGGCGCGCTGCCCACCGTCCATCCCTCGTCGATCGACGACGATCTCCATCGCCGCGATTTCACTATCAACGCCATGGCACTCGCTCTCAACGGCACTGCCGCGGGGCGGCTGCTCGACCCGAAGGGCGGCCGCGCCGATCTGGACGCCGGCCTCATCCGCGTCCTGCATGCGGCAAGCTTCCAGGACGACGCAACGCGCAGCCTGCGCGCCGCCCGCTACGAAACCCGTCTCGGCTTTCGCATCGAAGAGGCGACCCACGACTTGCTCGTCCGCGATCTCCCCTTCCTGGAGACGATCAGCCCCGCGCGCGTCCACCGAGAGATCGCCCGGACGCTAGGCGAAGAGGAGCCAGAACGCGTACTCTTGCGCCTCGATGAACTCGGCGTCTTGCGCGGGCTGCATCCGTCGCTTCGCTTCGATAGCGAGCTGGCGACCGCCTTCGGAGGCCTGCGAG
>CBDTZZ010000024.1:0-9203 GCA_965365035.1 uncultured bacterium
CGCAAGGCGCACAGGCAACCTGTAAACGGCTGCTATAATCGGCCCCGGCACGCATCGTCACTTCGAAAGGAGCCCTCGTGAGGATTCTCGTTCTTCCCGCTGCACTTTCCCTCATGATCCTGCTCGCGGCCTGCGCCAGCGACAGCGGCGAGGGGGGCGACCTCGACGTCATTCTCAATGAGTACTCGGTCGTCACTGACCCCGAAACGCTCCCCGAGGGTCCGATCAAGTTCGATATCAAGAACGACGGCGCAATCGATCACGAGCTGCTAATCGTCCGCTCAGACATCCCCGGCGCTGAGCTTCCCACGGAGGACGATGGGTCCTTCGACGAGGACGCCGGTGGCGTCGACGTGGAGCGCGAGATCGACGATCTTGAGCCAAGCGCCGAGACTAGTCGCAGCTACGACCTGGACCCGGGGAACTACGTGCTGCTCTGCAACATCGTCGACGGCGAAACTTCGCACTACGATCTCGGTATGTGGACCGAGATCACGATCACGGCCGAAGAGTAGTCAGCCGGCCCGCGCAGCGCTGACGGCGGCCTGCATCGCGGCGCTGACACGCGCCATCACCTCTGCGGACGGTTCTCCGTCCGTGAAGTCGCTGTCCGTCGCGTAGGTGACAGCCAGGGACGCGCCCCCGAGGCAGGCGAAGAGTGGCCCGAAGCCGTACTCAGCAGAGAGCGCGTGCTGGGGCGCGATCCCGGTTTGCAGGCCAACGCAGAACTTCCCCGCCAGGTGATCCTGTGGCATCAGATCGAAGAAGCACTTGAGCACGCCCGTGTACAGCGCCCTGTAAGTGGGTGAGGCGGCGACGACGATGCGGGCGCGCCCGACCGCCTCGATTGCGTCGGAGATCGCGGCCGATTCTGCGCGGACAACGAGTGCCTCGGCCGGCAGTACGGCAACGTCGATGAGCTGAGTCCGGCAGCCGAGCGATTCGAGTTCCGCCAACGCGCGCTCGGCCAGCGTCCTCGATTTGGACGGCGCGCTCGGGCTGCCGGAGATGGCGACGGCGAAGATGTCGTCTGGCATCCGCTAGACGGCGGCGGTCGCTGCCGACGTGGTTGTGCGGCCTTCGAAGTGTGGCATGACGTACTTGCCGAAGCGCTCCGCCTCTTCCTTGTGGGGATAGCCGGAGTGAATGAACGTGTCGATACCCAGATCGACGTACTCCTGCAGACAGCGCGCGATGCTCTCGCCGGAGCCAACGAGCGCGGTGCCGACGCCAAGGCGCGCCTTGCCGATGCCGGCCCAGAGGTGATCCGTAATCCAGTCGTCATCGGCGGCGGCCACCAGCTTCCGCTGGCGCTTCTCTCCCTCAGAGTCGCCCTTGGCGTGATGCTTGTCGAGCATCTCCTGGAAGTTATCGGGTATTTCAGCGATGAGGGCGTCCGCGGCGTCTCGGGCCTCGGCGTCTGTCTCGCGGGCGACGACGTGGATGCGGAGACCGAAGCGCAGCGTGCGGCCGACCTCGGCGGCACGACTCTTCATGGCTTCGATGCGATCTCGCACCATATCAGGCGTCTCACCCCAGAGCAGGTAGATGTCCGAATCCTCGGCTCCCACCTTCTGGGCCGCCTCCGAGGCGCCGCCGAAGTAGAACGGCGGGTGCGGCTTCTGGTAGGGCCGCGGGTAGACGTTGCCACCCTCGACCTTGAAGTACTTCCCCTCGTGGCTCCATTTCTTCTCCGTCCACGCCTTGCGCAGCACCTGCATGAACTCTTGCGTGCGATCGTAGCGAGCGTCGTGGTCGATGAAGTCTCCGTCGGCGGCCAGTTCGGCCGGGAAGCCGCCTGTGACGACGTTGACCATGACCCTGCCCTTGAGCGCGTTGTCGAGAGTGTTCGACATCTTGGCGGCGAGCGTCGGCGAGACGAATCCGGGCCGCATGGCGACAAGGAAGCGCAGCCGCTCTGTACGCGCGCCGACGAGGCCGGCGACGAGCCAGGCGTCCTGACAGGTGGTGCCGACCGGGATGAGCGCGAAGTTGAAGCCGGCGTCCTCTGCCGTCTTCGCCACGTCGACGAGATAGTCGAGCGTTGCTTCGCGCGTCGGCGGACCGATGATCTCGGCGTCGCCCATGCTGGGCAGGAACCAGCCGAAATCAATCGGCGATTCGGTGCTCTTCGCGGGCATCTGCTAGCTCGCTCCGCCGAGGGCTATGGAGCAGGGCTCCAGATCCGGTACTTCCAGGATCGGGTTGACGTTGATGTAGGCGACGGCGCCCTTCTTGTCGATGCCGATGACCGCGCGCTCCGAGACGCCTACGGGCAGGAAGACACCGTACTTCTCGGCGACTGCGCCGTGCGGGTAGAAGTCGGCCAGCAGCGGAAAACCGACCTTCGTCTGCTCGGCGAACGCCTTGAGAGCGAACGCGCCGTCGACGCTGATGCCAACGACGACCGAGTCGTCGCCGAACAAAGCCTTCTGCTCCTCGATGCGGGGCATCTGCTGAGTGCAGACTCCGGAGAATGCTGCGGGAAAGAAGTTGAGCACGACGTTCTTGCCGCGCAGCTCGCTTAGCTTGAAGTCCTGCCGATTTTCGTCCTTAAGCTCGAAGTCGGGCGCTTCATCGCCCACCTTGAGTGTGCGGGTTTCGTTCTTGCCTTCGGCCATGGTTCCTCCCTCTAGGCCCCGAAGTGGGGTGAGTTCCGATTCTACCTCAATTCGGAACGCCAGAGGCGAACATCAGGCCGCGGCCCACGACCTCGCCGGCCAGCACCAGTGCCATGGCGATGTAAAGCAGCCCCGTCGCCGACATCATCGCCCGCACGCCGCTGGCATCGAAGGCCATCCAGGCGAGCAGCGCGGCGAAGACCATTCCGCCGCCCACGCGAAGGTAGAAGAAGGGATTCGAGAGGATGTCCGTGTCGACGCTCGTCACTACCGTGTCGTGCGGCAGCGCCAGAGCCAGCACGAGCAGCAGCATTTGAAGCACCATCACGACGACGAGGAGCCCCGTCATCTCCCGCAGCGGCTGCTCCGGCAGGCGCGGCGTGACGAGGTACCAGTGGCCGAGCACCATCCCCTGCGAGACAGCACCGACGACCAGTGCCGCGATCACGAGGCTGGCGAATACGAGCGCGAATCCCCACGTCGGCCCGGCGATCACCTGCGCGAGGAAGACGATCGCCACGATGCCGGCGACCGAGGCCGCAGCGCCGAGCACCAGCGCCGGGATACGTTGATCGCGCACTGTCGCTGCCGCGTGCAGGACGGTGAGTCCGAAGACGGCCGCCAGCGCCCAACGCAGCTCATCCGCGTACGAGCCGTCGAGCGGATATCCGTCAACGTCGCCGCCCACCTCGATCTGCGCGGCGACAACGAGCGTGATGATCGCGACGACCGCAGCAGTCGTGGCGCCGAACTTAACGAACGACGGCGTGGACTGGCCGCGGACCTGCGAGAAGTAGAGGACCCATAGCCCACCAATAGTCAGCTCAACGAGCAAGATGAGCAGGGCGAAGGGTAACGACTCGGGACTCATGAGATCAGGCTAGATGTTAGGGCGGCGGGAGGGCGGCGGCAACAGCGTACAATGGCCGCGTGCAACTGGAGGAACGAGACCCAGCGGGCTGGGCGATGAAGGCGCTGCGAGAGGCCGGCGGCACGCTGGTTTCGGAGTTCGCCGGCCTGGACGAGGCAGCGCTGCGCCACCGCCCGGCGGAGGACGAACTCTCGCTCAAAGAGATCGCCGCGCACCTGCGCGACGCTGAGGAGCTGGCGCTGAGCCAGCTGACGACGGCTAGCGAAGAGCCCGACAAGCGGCTGCCGGTCTGGGACATCGACGTGCTGCCGTTCGAGAGAGACTACCGCGACGTGGATCTGAGAGGTGTTCTCAGTGAGGTTCGAAACCTGCGCCGTCAGACGACGGCCCTCCTCTGGATGCTGCGCGACTGGGACTGGAAGCGCGAAGTGACGCACCCTTACCGGGGCGAGATTACGATCGTCATGATCGCGCGAGAGCTAGCCCAGCACGACCTGGAGCACCTGTGGCAGGTGCGACGGTTGAAGCACGCCCTGGCGGAAGCTGCCAACGACAGCGACGACGGCCTGCGCTAGCCGCTGTAGGTCCAGCCGGTGTAGGTGGAGGTCAGCGGCTCGGCGTCTCGCACAAGGGCGCCATCGAGGACAAGTCCGACGGCGACGATGTGGTCGCCCATCGGCACGAACTCATCGGCCACGCACTCGAACCAGGCCATCGCCGCCTCCAGGACCGGGCAACCGTTCTCGGTGACGCCGTACGGCAGGCCATCGAGCTTGTGGTGGAGAGCCGTCGCTTCCGGGCCCTCGCGTCCCTTGATCTTCTCGCCGCTGTACGGCTGGGCAAAGCGGCGCGCCAGCTCCATGCTCTCCTCGTCCTGCGAAAGGAGGTTCACCGTGAAGAACTTGCGCGCACGAACGTTGGCCAGCGTGTGCGAGTCGCCCTCGAAGGCGACGGCGACCAGCCGCGGCTCGAACGACACCTGCATCACCCAGTCGGCCATCATGCCGTTGACCTTGCCGTCGTCTTCCTCGCGCGATCCGATTATGTAAAGACCGTAGGGGAGTTCGTGCATCACCCGTTCGATCTCGTCCTTGAACACTAGGCTGCCTCTCGCTTGCTCTCGGCCAGGATGACGATCCAGATGTCGTGATCGACGAGGATGTCCGTCGTGCGACCGTCGAGAGTCTTGTGAATTCCTTCTAGTTCCCCTCTGCCACCACGGACGATGAGGCGATAGTCCTTGGGCCCGAACTCGACTACCTCGAACTCGCGGTCGGGGTACTTCTGAAGGATGGTCTCCTTCACATCCTCGATTAGGCCCCTGGCCCTCGCCTTGGCCGCTCCGTCAGTCTTCACTTCTTCACTCCCATATACCGCCTCGGCCTCGCGGGCCGATCCAGTGCCTGTCTTTGCCGAAACCGCTCCGACCAGCCGGCTTGCCCGCTTTAGCGCGCCCCCAGCGTCGCCGACCGACACGTTCTCGGCGCTGTAATCTGCCGTGACCCGGCGATCGAACAACTCTGATAGCGTCGAGCGAAGCGTCCCCGGCAGGAGTTTGCGCCGCCTTATCAGTTTACCGGAGAACTGACTCATCACGAAGCGGTGGCCCCAGTCGTCGTCAGCCGGCCGGATGCCAGCGTTGATGAGCGCCGCCACGGCTGCCTGGAACGCCGCGTAGTAGGCGCGGTTGGCCGCTGAGTTGTATCGGCGTGCCCTGTTGTCTGCGCGGGCTGACGCCAGGCTCTCCTTCGCCTTCGCCAAATATTGTTCGGCCTCGGTCACTCCGGCAGCTCGATGACGCGCGGACCGGACTGCATTCCAGCGACCGTCTCCGCCAGCAGAGCGGCGTCGGTGACGGGCGGTGAGCACATCGTACCGGCGCAGGCGTAGGCCGCGGGCGCAGGCTGGGCGGGAAGGCCAAGCGCCGCCAATCGATCTGCATCGCGCGACGGATCGAGCACCTGTACCACGCGCGCGGGAACATCGAGCCGAAGCGCCGCGCGGAGTAGCTTGTCGTCCGCACCGACGATGTTCACTTCGGCGGGTGAATTGAGGAGGATATCGACCTGCCGGCCGTACGCAGCCGCGAAGTGGCCCATCTGGCCGTACGTCCCGGCGAACGCCTCAAGCGTTGTGCGCGCCAGCGTCTGCCAGCGCTCGTCTCGCGTCAGGTGGAAGAGGCGAAGGAAAACCTCCGCGACGCAGGTGTTGTCCTGGAGCGATTTCTGCTGTTCCTTGAGGCGACCGGTCTCTGAGCCGCCGCCCCAGACGTCCAGGAAGCCGCCCTCGTCGGCGTCAGCGAAGCGATCAGCGATGAGCTCCGCCAGCTCGACGGCAGCGTCGAAGTACAGGCTGTCGCCCGTCACCTCGTGAGCGTCCAGCAGAGCGCGGGCGGTGAACGCTTGGTCTGTGAGAAGGCCGGGCACCTGCGCCTCGCCGTCCTGAGGGCGGAAGCGAAGCATGACGCCATCGCGCCGTAGCTCGTCGAGCAGGAAGCGCAGCGCCGTGATCGCCCCGTCCTGCAGCTCCGGCTTATCCAGCGTCCACGAAGCTTCGAGAAAAGCCGAGATCATCATCGCGTTCCAGCTCGTGTAGCAGGTCGGATCAATGTAGGGCTCATCCAGGCCTTCGCGCTCCGCCTTCGGCAGCTTGTAGAACTCCTCGTCGGCGTCCTGCGAGCCGTAGAAGTAGCCGTTCTTCTTGTCGCGCAGCTTCCAGCGGACGTAGTCGATGACGCCGTTCGCCGTCGCCGCGTGCTCGGGCGCGTTGGTGGCCCGGTAGAGAGCCAGGAGGTTGCTGAGAAGGCCGGCGTTGTCTTCGAGCATCTTCTCGAAATGCGGCACGGACCAGTCCCGGTTCGTCGCGTAGCGGAAGAAGCCGCCCCATTCGTGGTCGTAGACCTCGGCGCCGGCCATCGACTCCAGCGTCCTGCGGGCCATGTGCAGGACGTCCGGGTCGCGCGTCTTGCGGTGCGCGTATAGCAGGAGGTCGAGCGCGTCGGTGTGTGGGAATTTGGGTGCGTCGCCGAATCCGCCGTGGACCGGATCGTACTGGCCGGAGATGGTGGCCACGATCTGCTCGTAAGCCTCCTGCGAGACGTCACCCCGTCCGCTGGACTTCGCCTCATCCCGCTGGCCGCGCTGCTCATCTGTCTTCGTCTTTACCTCGTCGCGGTTGTTGATGAAGTAGACGTAGACCTTGGGCAGCACTTCCAGCATCTGGTCCGGCGGGATGTAAGTGCCACCGGCGAGAATGTCGCCGTCAGGCGTGAGAAAGGCCGTCGTCGGCCAACCGCCGAGATTGTAGCGAGCGTTTATGTCCGGCCGCTGGTCGTTGTCGACGCGCACCGGGATGAAATGCTCGTTGATGTAGCTGATCACGCCGTCGGTCGAGTACGAAGTTTCGTCCATGACGTGGCACCAGTGGCACCAGACGGCAGAGAGCGAGAGCAAGAGCGGCTTGCCGGCGTCGAGCGCCTCGCGGAAGGCCTCGTCACTCCATTCGCGCCAGTTGATCTCGGCAGCGCGGTTGGGACGGGGCGAGAAGTGGAACTTCGTACTGCTCATGGGAGCCTCCTAAAGGGACGGGCGAAAACGATTCCAGCTTAGGGAAGACTGAGGAACCTGGCAACGCAGCGCGCGCTACCGAACCTCGGCGACGAGCTCGGCGACGATGTCGTAGCGGCCGAACGAGGGCACGAGATACGCTCCGGCGGCGCGTTCCTTGACGAGCGCCAGCAGGTCGCGCGCCATAGCCTGCCCCTCTTTGGGGCCGTTCTCGTCACCCGCCCGGCGCATTCGCTCGCGGACGTCGTCCGGGAGGTTCATACCGGGGACTTCGGCGTGCAGGAACTCCGCGTGGCGACTGTTATGCAGCGGGAGAACGCCGATCATGATCGGGCGCTTGAACTTCGCCGTCTTGTCCAGAAAGCGCTCAAGCACCTTCTCATCGAACACGTTCTGGGTGACGAAGAAGTGACAGCCGGCCTCGACCTTGCGGCGCATCAACCGCACTTCCGTCTCCATCGGGTCGGCGTTGAGGTTGGCGGAGGCGCCGATGAAGAAGTCCGCCTTGCCGGCGATCGACTTCTCCGCGAAGTCGACGCCGTCGTTGGCCAGCTTGAGGAAGCGAATGAGGCCGACGGCGCTGACGTCCCAGACGCCGACGATGTCCGTGTAGCCGCCGAGCGACGGCGGGTCGCCGCGCAGGCAGAGGATGTTGCGGATGCCGAGCGCGTGCGCGCCGATCATGTCGGAGTGGATGGCGAGAGCGTTGCGGTCGCGGGTGGTGTAGTGCATGACGATGTCGACGCCCAGCTCTTGCTTGAGCAGGACTGACATCGCCAGCGGCGACATACGCACCTTGGCGGTCGGGCTGTCGCCAACGTTGATAGCATCGATGCCAGCGTCCTGCAGCAGGCGCGCCCCTGCTACCGCCTTCTGCGGCTTGATGCCGTGCGGCGGGTCGACTTCGACCGACATCACGAAACGCCCGGCTTCGATCTTCTCGCGGAACGGAGAGTGGACGGCGGTCGCGGCGGCGGCGGCACCGTCCTCTGGAGTGTCTGACATATCGAGGTTAGCTTAGCGGAACGAGATTCGCGGGCGCTAGGCCTTGACCTTGACGGCCTCGGCCATGAGGCCCTCGATCATCTTGTAGTCACTGTCCGGGATCTGGTGCAGGTTGCCCTGGAAGGCGAGGCGCCAGTGCTCCGCAGGCCACTTCTTCACGTACTCCATCGTGGGGCCGATCTCGCGTACGTCGAGGTACTGCTCCGGCGTGAGGACGGTGATCTTCTTGATCTTGACGCGCCAGGGGTAGTCCTCCTTCGGCTTGACGCTGCGGAAGACCTTCTCGTGATCCTCGTAGTAGTCCGACGTGATCTCAGCGATGCCGCCGAACTTCATGATCTTGGTGAGGTAGAAGATGAGCCGGTCGCCGACCTCCATGCCGGAGACCTCGGAGCGGCGGGTGCTCTTGAAGCCGAACATGTCGAACCCGCGCTCTTCGGCGATACGCATGTTTTCTTCGGAGCCAACTACGATCCAGTAGGTCATGGGACACCTCCGCGGGACATTATAGCCGGGTAAACGAAAACCCGGAGCCGTGCTGGCTCCGGGTTCTTGTGTCGGTTTCGGGTGGGCCTAGTGGGCGCAGGGTTTCGCTTCGCCGCCGCCCTCCGCGGTCTGGAAGGAGCTACCACAGGCACAGGAGCTGGTCGCGTTCGGGTTCAAGATCGTAAAGCCGGCCTTCATCAGGTCGTCGACGTAGTCGATCTCGGCGCCCTCAAGGAGCGGCGCGCTGTCCGGGTCGATGACCAGCTTGACGCCGGCGTTCTCGATGATCAGGTCGTCGTCCTCGACTTCTCGTGCCACAGCCATGCCGTACGAATAGCCGGAGCAGCCACCACCGGCGACGAAGACACGCAGTCCCGTGTCATCGGGAAGGCCCTTATCCTTGAACATCGCCTTGGCCTTATCGGCGGCTTTTACAGAGACGGTCATCATGGCTGCACCTCAGTCTTAAAGTAAGTGATCGGTTCCTATATTTTCGCAAACGTGAGGCAGGCTGTCAACGGACCGGCTACACATCAAGGCCGATGGAGCGCAGATCCGTGGCGAACTGCTCGTAACCGGTGAAGTGGAAGCCGTGCATGCCGATTTCGCGGGCGGCAGCGGCGTAGGCGCTCACGTCGTCGGTGAAGACGGACG
>CBDTZZ010000025.1:0-8968 GCA_965365035.1 uncultured bacterium
CGGATCAGACACGCGCTCCGTGCCGGAGGGGAAGCCCGCACACGCGCCTTTCCGCTCGGAGGACCTGGAGGCGACGGGCGCGGGCTTTGCGCTGCTGGGCCACTACCACGCGCCGCGTCTGGACCGGCCTGAGGCGCCGCGTTACGCCTATCCGGGCTCGCCTGAGCCACTGGACTTCGCCGAAGAGGGTGAGCACTGCGTCGCGCGTCTAGAGGTCGATGCTGGTGCCTTCTCCTGCTCCCTGCTGCCATTCGGGCGCGTGCGCTATCAGACGTTCGCCACCGACGTCAGCGGCATGGAGTCGAGCGATGAGGCGAGGATGGCGATCGCCGCTCTCGGTCACGCCTCCACCATCGCGCGCGTCGTCCTCATGGGCGACCTCAACCCAGACGTCGACCTCTCGCTGCAGTCGCTCTACGACTCATGCGCCGAGCACTTTTCGTATCTCGACCTCGTCGACCGCACGCAGCCCGCCTACCGCATCGAGGAGATCGCGGAGGAATCGACGACGAAGGGTGCCTTCGCGCGGCTCATGTTAGATCGAATCGAAGGCACCGCAGGAGCGGAGCGCGAGATCGCCGAGGCCGCACTGCTCTACGGCCTGCAGGCGTTCGACCGCAAAGAGGTGCAGATCCGATGAGGCTACGGCGGATCGACCTACCCGCGTTCGGCTGTCTGAGTGACTTCAGCGCGGATCTATCGCCGGGCCTCAACCTGTTTGTCGGCGAGAACGAGGCCGGCAAGTCGACGCTACAGGCCGCGATCAGCGCTCTCCTCTACGGATTCTTCGAAAACGGACGGGCGCTCAAGTGGGAAAACGAACGCTATGAGCGCTTCCGGCCCTGGACCGGCGGCACCTACCGCGGCACCCTCGAATACGAGCTCTCCAACGGCGACCGCTACGAGGCGCGCCGCGACTTCGCCGCCGACGTGGCGACACAGCTGATCGACGTGGCGACGGGCCTCGACGTCGCGTCCGAGTTCGGGAGGGGCCGCCACGGCAACGTGCCCTTCGCCCGCAAGCAGTTCGGGATGTCGCGCGGCGTCTTCCAGAGCTGCGCCTTCGTCTCGCAGGGCGAGATCTTCGACGTCACGCAGGGCGCCTCACCCAGCCAGATCGGCGACGCCGTCGCCGCCCTCGCGGACTCAGCCGGCCGCGACGTTTCAGCCGCGCGCGCGATCAAGAGTTTGAAGAGCGTCGAGTCGCGGATCGGCTCCGACGCCGCCCGCACGGCGGAGCTGCCGCGGGCCAGACAGCACCTCGAAAGAGCGCAGGCGGAGCTGGCAGCCGGCGAGGAGGCACGCGCCCAGGCCGCACGTACAGCGCGCGAGTTGGATGAGCGACGGGCGCTCGTACGGCAACTCCAGGAGAAGCGCGCCCGAACGGAGGCGCTCGCGCTGCGGACACAGATCACGGCGCTACGCTCACGCCTGGACACGGTCGCAGCCGCGGCAGACGAGGCCGCAGGCGCGCAGTCGGAGGCCGAAGCCCTGTCGGTCCACGCCGGGTTTCCCGCGTCGCTGCGGGACGAGATGCTCGCGCTCAAGGGCCGCTGGTCGGAGCTGCTGAGTGGATTCGGCCGCCTTAGGCGCGATCGCAACGAGGCAGCCGCCGCGATCTCGGACGACGAGCGGCTGGAGTACGAGACTCTACGAGAAGGCGTCGGCACCCTCACGGACGAGCAGGTGCGCACGCTCGAATCAGCAGCGTACGAGCCAACCGCGCGAGGCGTCATAGCAGCGATAGGCGACGCGCTACGAGGGATCGTGCAGTGGATCGCGCAGAGGGTGCGACGAATCCTACGCCAGGGCGATCCGCCCGCCTTCGAGGCCGCGCCTTCCGTCTCCGCTGAGGAGGCCCGGGCCCTGCTCGAGCGCCACCGGCGATATCTCTCGCTACGACCGCGCTTAGAGCTGGCGGGGCGCCTCACAACCGAAGTTGCGGGACAGGAGGCGGCGCTGGAGACGATTGAAGGACAGCTCCGCAGCCTGATGGCCGCAGCTGGCATCACGGAAGCCGACGTCGACGAAGGCCTGCGGGCGTTCGAGACCGCCGCGCAAGATCACGCCCGCCACCAGTCGGCCCTCGCCAGAGCAACCGAGGCCAGCCGCCGCCGCGACGCGGCGCTCGCCGGCCGGACGATCGAAGAGACCGAGACCAGGCTGGCCGACTGCGAACATGCCCTCACGGACCTTCTCGCCAAGCGGCCCGACCTCGCTGATCTGGAGACCGATCGTTCGCTCGAGCAGCTGGCGAAGGAGCGCGACAGGCTTCGTGACGAGCTGCAGGAGGCGCAGCTGGAAGAGCGCAGCCTGGAGCAGAAGGTGAACCTCGTGCTGGAACAGCACCGTCCGGTGTCGGAGCTAGAGGAAGAAGCGCATCGCTGGCAGCGTGAGGTGGAACGGCTGGAGAAAGCGCGGGCGGCCGTAGCACTGGCCCGCTCTCAGATCGAAGAGGCGATGGTGCAGGTCTACCGCGACTTCGCCCCCGCCGTTAACACCTTCCTCAGCGAAGGCATAGAGTCCGTGACGGAAGGGCGCTACACCCGGGCGCACGTCGACCCGGCATCGCTACGCGTCTCGCTCCTCGTGCCAGAGACCGGCCAGGTGATCACCGACCCACCGGTTAGCCATGGCACCCGCACGATGGTCTACGTGCTGATGCGCGTTGGCCTGGCGCAACACATGAGCGCCATCGGCGAGCCGGTACCGCTTGTGCTCGACGACCCGTTCGTTGACCTCGACTCGCGGCGCTTGCCGCTCATGATGGACTACCTCCTGAGGCTGAGCGAGCGCATGCAGGTGCTCTTCTTCACGAAGGACGCATCGATCGTACGTTGGTTCGAAGAGCACGCCTCGGGTCCCGAGCACCGCGTGCACGAGCTGGCGGAGACACGACTGTCACGCACGTCGCTGTAACATCCTCCACTACGGGCCGTCATCTCCTACAGACTGGGAGATTCCGTATTGAGAGATCTTATGAATGAGTCCGTTGCCACAGCTCAAGCTATAGCCACGAAGACGGCGTCCGTGCTGGGAGACCCTAACGTCTGGTCCAGCCATCTCAGCGATTCCCTGGAGTCGCTCGGATTCGCCGTGGAGCCCTGCACCGAACTGACCGAACTGTTCGAGTCAGCCCAGACGTCAACCCCCGGCCTCGTGGTCATCGCACAGGCCGAGCCGGACGCCGCTGTCCGCGCTGCGCGCGCCACGCGAGAGCTACATAAAGCGCCGATCATGGTAGTCATGCCGCGCGAGAGCGACCTCATCGCCTCGCTTGACGCCGGTGCCGACGACGCCGTGATCTCCCGTGTCGACCCGGCCGTTTTCGCCGCCCGCGTTCGCGCGCTCCTGCGCCGCGTGCTGCCAGGCCACCCCACAGCCAACCGCACCACCGTCCGCGATCTGGCGATCGACTTCGAGACGTATCAGGTGACGGTGGCCGATGAGCCCGTGCAGCTGACGCCGACGGAGTTCCGCCTCCTCGCTGTCCTTGCGCAGCAGACTGGTCGCGTAGTCGACCCGCGCGCCCTGCTCTCGGCGGTGCACCAGCACGACTACAGCGAGCGAGATGCGCAGAACCTGGTGAAGGTCCACATCGCGAACCTGCGCCGCAAGCTGAAGGACGACAGCTCGAACCCGTACATTCTCTGCGTACGTGGTTTCGGATACATGCTGGAGCGCAGAGGCCGCCTCCGCGACGACGACCCGATATCGCCGCTAATCGACGAAAACTAGCGTCTTCACGCGACCTCAACCAGTCCTGCACCGCGCCTGAACCCCTAATGTGCCCCGGCGGACGCCGCCTCTGCTAGGTTGGTCCAAGTAACCAAAACCGGAGGAACTCAAAGCATGGGACAGATCACGGCACTCAACGGCTGCACCTCGAACATCTCCGTTGCTCACAGGCAGCGGTTTGCACGCCACTTCCCCGGCCTTTTCGCCTACGTGCGGGCGATGTCCAACGGCCACGCGACTGGCGTCGACAAGGTCGTCTCGGCGTTCGACGTAGCGCTGAGCGAGACACACGCCGACGAGGACGCTTTCGTCCTCTCGCTGTTCACAAACGCCCGCAAGCTCTGCGGCGTCGACAGTACCGTGCACGGCACGAGCGAGCGCGAGGTGCTCTCACTAACCTTCGATACTCAACTCACCCGCGAGCAGGTATCCGATCTGCTGGAGATGCCCGTGGGCGCGGTAGTCTCGACCCTCCTCCGCGGCCTGCGCAGGCTGCGGAGCTTGCGCCTCGCCACCGAGGCCGCCGGCGATTCTGCGCTCCAGGGCTTCGCCGCCTGAACGACGAGCGACTCTAGTACTTCGAGACGTTCAGGTCGTGGATCTTGCCCTCTACCAGGTAGACCACGCGCTCGCAGATATTTGTCACGCGGTCGGCGATGCGTTCGAGGTTGTGAGCAACCCAGGTCAGGTACGTAGCCCGCTGGATCGTGCCGCGCTCTTCGATCATAAACATCAGTAGCTCCCGGTAGAGCTGGTCGTACAGTTCATCCACTTCGTCGTCGCGGTCGATAATGCGGCGGGCCAGCGCTGTGTCACGCTGTTTGTAGGCCTCAAGGGCCCCCTCCATCATCTCGATGGCGATCTGCGCCATGCGCGGGATGTCGATGTAAGGCTTGAGGGGCGCTTCGTCCGCCAGCATGAGGACGATCCTGGCTATCCCTTCGGCGTGATCACCCATGCGCTCAAGGTCGACCGTTATGTGCAGCACGGCGATGATCGTGCGCAGATCACTCGCCAGCGGCGCCTGCAGCGAGATCAGCTCGATGCACTTCTCTTCGGCCTCGTAGCGCTTGTCGTTGATGGCGATGTCGTTGGCGATGATGCGGCGAGCCGACTCTACGTCCCTCGTCTTCAGCGCTTCGACGCTCTGTGCGATCGCGTCCTGCACCATGCCGGCCATCACCAGCATGTCCTCCTGCACTTCGGCGAGCTGCTTCTCGAAGACCGAGCGAGTCATCGGCTATCCGAACCTTCCTGTGATGTAGTCTTCTGTCCGCTGTTCACGGGGCTGGGTGAAGATCTCGTTCGTCGGGCCGTACTCGATCAGCGTGCCGTTTAGCCCGTGCTCCTGCGCCAGCAGGAAGGCTGTGTTGTCGGACACGCGAGCCGCCTGTTGCATGTTGTGGGTGACGATGATGATCGTGTATTCCTTGACCAGCTCGCGGATCAGGTCCTCGATCTTGAGCGTGGCGATCGGGTCCAGAGCGGAGCACGGCTCGTCCATGAGGATGACGTCCGGTTGCACGGCCAGCGCCCGGGCGATGCAGAGCCGCTGCTGCTGCCCACCGGAGAGCTCCAGACCTGACATCTTGAGGTCGTTCTTCACCTCGTCCCAGAGCGCGGCCTGCTTCAGAGCGCGCTCGGCGATTTCGCGGCTATCGCCCTTGATGCCGTTGACCTTGGCCCCGAAGACGACGTTGTCCTGGATCGACTTGGGGAAGGGGTTCGGCTTCTGGAACACCATGCCGATGCGCCGCCGCACCTCGACCGGATCGACGCTCTTGGCGTAGATGTCGGCACCGTGATACTCGACCGTTCCCTCGACGCGCGCCGAGGGGATCAGGTCGTTCATGCGGTTGAGGCAGCGCAGCAGCGAACTCTTTCCGCAGCCGGACGGGCCGATCAGCGCCGTCACACGATTGACGGGGATGTCCAGGGTGATATCGGAGATAGCGTGCTTGGCGCCGTACCAGAGGCCAACGTCCTGCAGCCGGAAGACGGCATCCTCCGGCGGCTGTCGGATGGGGTCGCCCATCTCAACTCGTTCGGCTGCGGTAGTGTCTGGCGTCAAGATACTCCTCGGACTCTCCGGTCTCGGGATGGTCACGCCCTGCCGGAGTTCCGCCGTCAATTCTCTCATCGTAGTCCTCACTTTTCCACTCTAGTTGCGCCGGAAGCGCTCCCGAATGATCGCCGCCAGCAGGTTGAGCGCCATCACGCCCACCATCAGGACGATGATCGCTGCCGCCGCGTTCGCCTGGAACTCACGCCGCGAATCGATCGACCACGCGTAGATCTGGATGGGTATGACCGTGAAGGATTCATTGAGGCCGGCCATGAATCCGGCCGGATCGGCGATGTCGGCCAAATTGGGGCCGGGATCGAAGCGGATGAACGTGAAGCCGCCGATCATGAGCAGAGCGGCAGTCTCGCCGATGGCGCGCGAGATCGAAAGGATCGTGCCGGTCATGATGCCCGGTATCGCGTTGGGTAGGACGTTGTGCCGCACGGCCTGCCAGCGCGTGGCGCCCAGCGCCAGGGCCCCGTCGCGCAGGCTGGGCGGAACCTGCCGGATCGCCTCCTGCGAGGCGATCACAGTCATCGGGATGATCATCAGCGCCAGGGTGAAGCCGCCGGCCAGAAGGCTGCGGTCCATACCGGCGAAGCGGACGAAGATCGTGAGGCCGAGGATGCCGTAGATGATGCTGGGCACTCCGGCCAGGTTCGCCAGGTTGATCTTGACGATCGTGAGCACGCGGTTGCGGGGCGCGAACTCCTCAATCCAGATCGCCGTGCCGATGGCGATCGGAATGGAGGAGAAGATCGTGATCAGCATTATCCAGAACGTGCCGAAGATCGCCGGGCGCAGACCAGCCTTCTCGGCAAAGCGCGATGGGTAGTTCGTCAGAAAGTCCAGACTCAGCCGCGAGGCCCCGGAGGAGATCGTCTCGTAGCCCAGAAAGACGAGAATGCCGACGCCGACGAGCGCCGCCGCCAGGAACACGTACCGTGAGAGCCGCGACACGAGCTGACGTCGGGCCACGGCGCCCCCTGCCCGCAGACGGATCGACTCACTGGCCACTATTCGTACTCTTCCCGGTATCGGCCGACGAAGAAGTGAGCGGCGACGTTGAAGGCCAGCGTGATCAAGAACAGCATCATGCCGACCGCGAACAGCGACTGATAGTCAACGGTGCCGCGCGCAGCGTCGCCGAGACCCACCTGTAACATGAAGCCGGTCATCGTCTGGACACCATCAAGCGGGTTAGCCGTGAGCTGCGGGGTAGAGCCGGCGGCGATCGCCACGATCATCGTCTCGCCGACGACGCGCGCAATCGCCAGCAAGATGGCGGCGATGATCCCCGTCAGCGCCGCAGGAAAGACGACGCGAATCGTCACCTCCAGCCGCGTCGCGCCCAGGCCGTAGGCCGCCTCCCGCAGATCGCGCGGGACGCTGGCCATCGCGTCTTCGGAGATAGAAGCGATGGTCGGCAGGATCATCACCGCCAGCATGATGCTGGCCGAAAGCGCGTTGAAGACGTTGACCTCCGCTCCGAACACCGGCCGCAGCAGGTCCTGCGTGATGAAGGTGAGCGCGAAGTACGCGTAAACGACGGTCGGGACGCCGGCCAGCGCCTCAAGCACCGGCTTCAGCACCTTGCGCGTGTTCGCGTTGGCGTACTCGCTGAGGTAGACTGCCGTCGCCAGCCCGACCGGCACAGCGAAGACGAGCGCCCAGAAGGTCACCAACAGCGTACCGGCCACCAGCTCCCAGATGCCGAACGAGACCGGCTCAAACAGCGGCTGCCACTCCGTCTCCAGGAAGAACTCTGCGAACGAGACGTGCTGGAAGAAGGTGAGGGACTCACGTACGAGCACGGCGACGATCAGGACCGTCGTGACGAGCGAGACTGCTGCGCAAAGGGTGAGGACGAAGAGGATGACGGACTCGCCCGGCCGGCTGAACTGGCGCTTCTTCAGCGCGTCGTTCATGTTGCCGGGGTCAGCGACCGTCATGGCAGAAACGGCGCGATCTTGTCCTTTTGAGCCTGCAGGACGTCAGCCGGCAGCGAGACGTATCCGACTTCCGCCACCAGGACGGTCGCGTTGTCGAGGTAGAACTCGACGAAGCGGAGGACCGGGTTCATGGGATGCTCCGCGAGGAACAACTCGCGGGTGTAGATGTACAGCGGACGGCTGAGGGGATAGCTGCCGTCCAGCGCTGATTCGAACGACGGAGCGACGCAGTCTTCGCCACCGTCGATGGAGACTGCCTTCAGCGACTGGCCGGCGTCCTGGAAGTAGGCGAAGCCGAAATAGCCGATGGAGTCGCCGTCACCGCCGATGCCCTGCGCCAGGACGTTGTCGTCCTCAGACGCCGTACCATCGCCGCGGTGAAAGGCTGTCTCGTCCACGTCCTTGATCACCGTTTCGACGAAGTAGTCGAACGTGCCGGAGTCCGTACCCGGAAAGTAAAGGGCGATCGACCGGTCGGGGAAGCTCGCGTCGACCTCACTCCAGTTGGTTGCGCCGTCTGTGCGGAAGATCTCGTGCAATTGCTCGATCGTGAGGCATTCGACGAAGTCGTTATCCGGATGGACCATCACCGTCAGAGCATCGAGACCGACCTCAATCTCGAGGATATCGTCGACGCCGTTCTCGGCGCAGGCGTCGATCTCGTTCTGCCTGATCGGGCGCGAGGCGTCGCTGATGTGCGTCTCGCCAGCGCAGAAACCCTCGAAGCCACCGCCCGTCCCGGAGAAGCCGACGTTGACGCGGACATCGCCGGCGACGGCATCGAAATCCTCGGCGACGGCCGCCGAGATTGGGTACACGGTGGAGGAGCCGTCGATGTTGATCTCGCCACCTTCGCCGCTGTCATCGCAGGCGACGACAGCCAGCGCCGCAAGCGCGAGCAGAAGAACAACCGCGAGCGCCGATATCTGGAAAGAGCGCTGGCGTTGTGCCGCCTTCATATTCCCCACAGGTCAAGCGTAGGCGACCGCGCTCCCGGGTCGCTTAACGGAGTGTTAACGGGCGTTTAACGCGCCGTAAAATCTGTCTCCGCCGCGCAAGCGCCAGACGGCGGGGCCAGGACTGCGGTTCGTAGTCGTGAGATACTGAGGCCGATCCGATTTGGCGCTCAAGGGGCCCGTAGCTCAGCGGTTAGAGCTCCGGACTTTTAATCCGGGAGTCGTGGGTTCGAATCCCACCGGGCCCTCCACGTTGC
>CBDTZZ010000026.1:0-8845 GCA_965365035.1 uncultured bacterium
CTCCGCCGTCCAGCGGCCGATGCCCTTGACCATCGTCACGCGCTCAATCACGGCCTCGTCGTCAAGATCGTCGAACTCGTCTTCGGAAAGCTCGCCCGAGCCGAATTTCTCGCAGAGGTCCCGCAAGTAGCCTATCTTCTGCCGCGAGAGGCCGGCCGCCCGCAACTCCTCGTCCGACGCCTGCAGGAAGCGGGCCGGTTCGTACCAGCGCTCCTCGTCCGTCTCCAGCCTCGCCAGCACGCGGCCCATGATCGCCCGCGCGGCGGCGCCCGCCAGCTGCTGGAAGAAGACCGCTCGGCTCAGCGACTTGAACGCACCGCCCCGCGACTCGATGTCGAACGGCCCCGCCGCCTCGATGACGCCGGCGAGCGTTGGGTCGGCCTTGGCTACGTGCAGGAGCGCCGCTTTCTTGTCGTAGGTGAGCATGTCGCCCGGATTCTACCAGCGGCCGGCCGACGGGGCCCAGTGACCAGCGTCACTCGCCAGCCGTCTCTCGCGATGAGGGTGCGAACGTATCAACGTCTTGCCTGCCACATTCGTTGACTTCACTGCCGAAACAGCGGATCGTTCGGGTGTCACAACCCTGCTGGACTGGAGAGGACCAGGCGATGCGATTGCTGATCCCGATGGCTGGTGCGCTGCTCGCGCTTGCAGCTTGTGGCAGCAACGACAGCCCCTTCTTGATCTCGCCTTCCCCCACCGCTAGCGGCCCGGCACAAACACCCGCCGCGGCGACGGCCACAGCGACACCATCAGATTGCCAGCCGACGGACTACGAGGTGCGCGATGGCGACACGCTCGCCGGCCTGGCGGAAACCTTCGACGTCACCATCGAGGCGATCATAGAGGCCAGCGATCTCGAAGACCCTGACGTTCTGGCGATCGGCGACCCGCTGAAGATCCCTTGCCCCACCGAGGCGCCGCAAGAAACGCCGACGGAAACGCCCGACGAAACGCCCGAAAACAGCGCCTGACCGGCCGCGCCTACGCTTCGTGCGCCCAGCGGTCGGTTCCCTGGAGCACCGAACGAATGTGGTTGATCTCGCCGCCGTGGTAGAGGTCGTGCTCGATCGTGATGCGGACGAGCCAGCGCGTCTCTTTCATCTCGCCCCAATTGGCGCGCCGCTCGACGAGGAGTTCCGAATCGTCTGCCAACGCCGCAACGTAGGAGCGTAACAGGTCGTGCCCGCGCCGCAGCCAGCCGATGATCTCAGCCGGTGAGCGACTGAATCCGGTTGCTGCGTCGACTGTCTCCCACGTCAGCTCGCCCTGCGCAAAAGCGTTGTCGGCGTACAGGAACTTGGCAGCGCCGACGTGGTTGACGATCTGCCAAGCTTTGCGCTGGCCGCCGGGAGGTCGCGAGTCCCAGTCGCGATCGTGGAGGGAACTCAGGTTGTTGAGTAGCGAGTGCTCGTCAGGGCCGTCGAAGGCCTCATCCATCCAGTAGAGATACTGTTCAATAGCTTCGCGTCCCATGGCCGGCCCTATTGCATGTACATCCCGCCGTTGATGTTGATCTGTGCGCCGGTCACGTAGTCACCTTCGGACACAAGGAAGCGCGTAATCGCAGCCACTTCTTCCGGCTTGCCGAAGCGGCCCAGAGGCACGTTCGCCAGCAGCGCCTCCTTGACCTCGTCCGTCAGGCTGATCACCATCTCGGTCTCGATGAATCCGGGGCAGAGTGCGTTGACTGTGATGTTGAAGCGCGCCAGCTCCTGCGCCGCGGACTTCGAGAAGCCGACGATGCCGGCCTTCGCCGCCGCGTAGTTCGATTGTCCGAGGTTGCCCATCTGGCCGACGATCGAAGCCATGTTCACGATGCGGCCGCCGCCGCGTTCAATCATGTGCGGCACCGCGGCTGCTGTGCAGTAGAAAACGCTGTTCAGGTCCGTCGCGATCACCTCGCGCCACTCATCGCCCGTCATCCTCCGGATCGTCCGGTCGCGGTTGACGCCCGCGTTGTTGATGAGGATATCGAGGCCGCCGAACTCTTTGACCGCAGCCTCGACCAGCTCACCGCACTTGTCCTCTGAATCGACGCTGGCTTGCACGGCGATGGCCTCACCGCCCTTGTCCTTGATCTCCTTGACCAGCGCCTCGGCCGGTTCCTTGCTCTCTTTGTAGTTGACGACGACTTTCGCGCCGTGCTCGGCGAACTCCCAGGCTATGGCCCGGCCCAGGCCGCGCGAACTTCCGGTGACGATAGCGACCTTCTCGCTCAGACAGCCCACAGTGGTATCCCCTCCGTCTCGACTGGACTTGCGCGCGCCCAATCGGCGCGCCACCGGCTTTATACCATGCGAGCCGCGAGAGTTACAGCGTCGCCGCTTGGCTCGCCCACGCCCCGTCTGCTATATTTGCGGACGATCAGAAGGACACTCATGCCCGAATCCGAAACTGCCCTCGGCGATCTCCGCGTCCTCGACCTGGCGGGCGAGGTGGGCCAGTATTGCACCAAGCTGCTGGCCGATCTGGGCGCTGACGTCATCAAGATCGAACCGCCCGGCGGCGACCCGGTGCGCGCGCTGCCGCCCTACTACCATGACAACACCGAAGCCAGCCTCTACTGGCTGAATCTCAATACGAGCAAGCGTAGCGTCACACTGAACCTCGACGACGAAGGCGGCCGCGCGCTGTTCAAACGCCTCGTCGCCAGCGCCGACATCATCGTTGAGAGCTTCCAGCCCGGCTATCTGGCCGGCATCGGGCTCGGCTACGACGACCTGGCGGCGATCAAAAGCGATGTCATCCTGACGTCGATCACCGGTTTCGGCCAGGACGGTCCTCATGCGCACTACAAGGCGCCGGACATCGTCGGCGTTGCGGCCGGCGGCACCATGTGGCTGGCCGGCGAGCCGGTAGACCCGCCGAACGTCCCGCCCTGGCGGCAAGGCTATATCTCCGCCTCGATCATCGGCGCAGCCACCTCGCTGATCGCCCTCTTTCATCGCGACCAGAGCGGCGAAGGCCAGCACGTCGACGTCTCGATGCAGGAGGCGCTCTCGCTCACCCAGGAAACCGCGATGCAGACGTGGGACATGCTGGAAGCGCTGCGCGCCCGCGCCGGCTCGCGCGGCATCATCCCGTTCGAAATACCCGGCATCGGCGTCTACGAATGCAGCGACGGGCACGTTTTCGGCTACGTCGGCGCGCCGGGCGGGGCTCCCTGGTCCGAACTGCTGGCCTGGATGGACGAAGAGGGTATGGCCGAGGACCTGACGGAGGAGCCGTACAAGGAGTTCATCGGCAACCTCAACCTGCGCTTTCTGACGACGCTCACGGAAGAACCGGCCGCCATCAGCCAGAAGATGCAGACGATGGCGCACATCGCCCCCGTCCTGCGCAAGTTCACGGCCACGAAGACGAAGTGGGAGATGTACATGCAGGGCCAGGAACGGCGCCTCCTCTGGGGCATCGTCAGCACGCCCAAGGATCTCGCCGAGAACCCGCAGCTGAAGGCCCGCAAGTGGCTGACGCCCGTACAACACCCAGAGCTCAAAGCAACGCTCGACTACCCCGGCACGCCATACCGCTTTTCCGAAACGCCCTGGGCGATCCACGCCCGCCCGCCGCTCGTCGGCGAGCACAACCTGCAGATCTTCGGCGAAGAGCTAGGAGTCAGCGAGAGCGAATGGCACGAACTAGAGGGACAAGGAGCCGTGTGATGGAGGCCAAGATGCCCGTCGGTGCCAATCTGCTATTCGGCGAGACCGAAGGAGCACCAGCGTGAAGGCGGCGCTCGACGGCCTCAAGGTCGCCGACTTCTCATGGTTCGGCGCGGGACCGATCTGCGCCAATCACATGGCGACCTACGGCGCCACGGTCGTGCGAGTGGAGTCGGAGACGCACATCGACGCACTGCGCTCCGTCGCGCCTTTCGCCAAAGACAAGACCGGCTACAACGTCAGCGGCTACTTCAACAACTTCAACGCGGGCAAGCTCGGCATCACCCTCAACCTCAACGCGCCCGAGGGCCTGGGCGTCGCCCGCAAGCTGGTCGAGTGGGCCGACGTCTTTCTCACGAACATTACGCCGCGCGTGATCGAGCGCTGGGGCCTGACCTACGACACGATATCCGAGTGGAACCCGAAGATCATCGCCGCTTACCAGCCGATGCAGGGTTACGACGGCCCGCACAAAGACTTCCTGGGCTTCGGCGCCGTCCTCACGCCGATCACCGGCTACAGCCACATCAGCGGCTTCCCGGAGCGGCAGCCGGTCGGCCTTGGCACGAACTATCCCGACTACGTGATCAACCCCGGCCACACCCTCGTCGCCATCATGGCCGCGCTGCACTACCGCCACCGCACGGGGAAGGGCCAGCGCATCGAGTGCGCCCAGCTGGAGTCCTCCGTTTGCCCGCTGGCACCGGCGATCTTCGACTACACGGCGAACGGCGTTGAGCAGAACCGCGCCGGCAACCACCTGCCCTATGCAGCGCCGCACAACGCCTTCAAGTGCGCACCGCTGACGAACGGCGGCCGGCCGATGGACGAACGCTGGGTCGCAATCGCCTGCTTCGACGACGACGAATGGAACGCTCTGGCGGCAGTCATCGGCGAATCCGTGAGCGACGAGAAGTTTGCCACGGTCGCCGGCCGCAAGGAGCACGAGGACGATCTCGACGCCGCGATCAACGCCTGGGCCGCGGACAAGGACGCCTTCGCCGTCATGGAGGACCTCCAGTCGCGCGGCGTCCCGGCTCACGTTGTCGCGAGCGCGCGCGAGATGCTCGACTTCGATGAGCACCTCAAGGCGCGAGGCTACTACGTCTACCTCGACCATCCGGAGACCGGCCGCTCCGCCTACGACGGCCCGCCTGCGAAGTTCTCGAAGACGCCCGGCGAACTGCGCTCGCCCGCACCGCTCCTGGGCCAGCACACGGAGCAGGTGTGCAAAGAAATCCTCGGCCTTGGCGACGACGAGATCGCGGACCTGATGGTCGCCGGCGCGCTGATCTAGCCACCGCGAATTGCCGACACTACGCACCACAAGAGAAGGAGAAGAGCTGTGACTCAAGCCCCGCAAGAGGAGATCCAGAAGCAGGCCGGCAAAGTGCTCCAGCAGGTCGCCGGCTACGTCGGCGTCCGCACGATCGACATCGGAATGAAGCACGGACTGCTCGAAGAGCTGTCGAAGCATCCCGATGGCCTCACCTCGGACGAGTTGGCGAAGAACGCCGGCATCGACCCGTTCTACGCCATGGTTTGGTGCCGCTCCGCCTACGCCAACGAGATCCTCGAGCGGCAGGGCGAGCGCTTCGTGCTGGCGCCACACATGGACCGGCTCCTGCTCGATCACGACTTTCCCGGCCACATCGGCGGCATGCCGGCCGTTCTGCTCGCCTACGACATGTTCGATCGCTTCTCCGAGAACCTGAAGTCGGGAGAGCGCTCCTGGTGGGATCAGTGCACGCCGGAGTTCATCCAGGCCGTCCGCACCACCGGCCGCTCGTTCTATAACCGGCTGGTTCCGGCGGGAGTGAAGCAGGTGCCCGGCCTCCTGGACCAGCTCGAAGCCGGCGCGCACGTGCTCGAGCTGGCGACCGGCGCCGGCTTCGGCATCTCGAAGATGGCGCAGACTTATCCGAAGTGCACGTTCGTCGGCGTTGACGGCGACGCCTACTCACTCGGCCTCGCCGCGGAAGCCGTCAAGGAAGCCGGTGCGAGCGATCGCGTCGAGCTGGTGGAGAGCACCTTCGAGGGTTTTTCGCGGGAAGGAGAGTTCGATGTCGCGGTGATCAGCATCTCGATGCACGAATGCCGCGACATCGAGAAGGTGACGGCAAACATCCACCAAGCGCTGAAGCTCGGCGGCTGCTTCGTGATCTCGGACTTTCCGTTCCCCGAAACGGTCGAGGAGACGCGCACGGTGCCTGCCCGCATCATGTCCGGCATCCAGTTCTTCGAGGCGCTGATCGACGACCAGCTGCTGCCAACGTCGGACTACGTCTCGCTCCTCAAGCGGCACGACTTCAAGGACGTCGACGCCTTCGACATCACGCCCGTCCACGCCGTTACGCACGGCCGCAAGTAGGTTGCGGGGCCTCAGCCCGCACCCGGATGCTGTTCAAGGAGCGCTTCTGGCCCGGCATCGCTGACGGCTCGGTTACGCTCGCGTTTCGGCGCTGGAAGCGCCCGACCGTGCGCGCTGACGGCACGCTTCAGTCGCCCGTCGGACTGCTGGCGATCGACTCCGTCGACACGATCGACGAGTCAGCCATCAGCGAGGCCAACGCGCGACGCGCCGGTTTCGAATCGCGCAACGACCTGCTCGGTGAGCTAGGCAAGCGGCAGGGAGACCTCTACCGCATCACGTTCCACGTGGCAGGACCAGACCCGCGCATCGCCCTGCGCGAGCGCGACACGCTCTCGAACGACGATCTCGCCGACGTCACCGCGCGGCTGGCCCGCATCGACGCCGCCAGCAAGGACGGCCCGTGGACGGCGGACGTCCTGCGTCTGATCAGCGAGAGCACCGGCACCCGCGCCGCCGACCTCGCCGCCCAACTCGGCGAGCCGGACCTCGCGCGGTTCAAGTCGCGCGTCCGGCGTCTCAAGAACCTGGGACTCACCGAGAGCCTGGGCACCGGCTATCGCATCTCGCCCCGCGGCCGCGCGCTGCTCGACCAACTACGGTGAGCGCAGCGATGCTAGGATTGGCCTCACCGAACGACGAACGATAGCGAGGACGAGATGACTGAACGGCTGGACGGAACGGTCGCGCTGGTAACGGGCGCCAGCAGCGGCATTGGCCACGCGACGGCACGGGCGCTGGCGAGCAACGGCGCCGCCGTGGCGCTCGTCGCCCGGCGCAAGGAGCGGCTCGACGAACTGGCTTCCACGATCGAGAAGGACGGCGGGAAGGCGCTCGCCATCGAGGCCGATATCACAAACAAGGCCCAGGCCCAGGGCGCCGTCGAAACCACAGTGAGCGAGCTGGGGCGGCTGGACACGGTCGTCAACAACGCCGGCGTCATGCTCCTCGGCCCGGCGGAAGGCGCGCCGATCGAAGAGTGGGAGCGCATGGTGGCGCTCAACGTTAGCGGCCTGCTCTACGTCTCCCACGCCGCGCTGCCGCACCTGCTGAAGGCCGCTGAGGACGGCGCGAGGGAGGTCGCAGATCTTGTGAACATCAGCTCGGTTGCCGGGCGCGTCGCCCGAGGCGGCGCTGGGGTGTACAACCTGACGAAGTTCGGCGTCACAGCCTTCACCGAAGCGCTGCGACAAGAGGTTGGCGGCCGCCATGTCCGCATCTCGGTCGTCGAGCCGGGCGCTGTGGCAACGGAGCTCATCACGCACGTCCGCCAGGAAGTGCTGGCGGACCTGGCGAAGCGCTTTGGTCAGATGGAAGTCCTGCTCTCAGAGGACATTGCCGACGCGATCGCCTACATCGTCACGCGCCCGCGCCGCGTCGCCGTCAACGAGATGCTCGTCCGCCCGACCAATCAGGAGATGTAGCTGCCCACCGTCCGGATCGAGCAGAGCGACCAGACGGCCCGGTGGGATGTCGATGCCTTCGCCACTAAGGCGCTGCAGCCCGCCCGTTACACGTCATTCCCGGTCTTCACTAACAAGGCAACCCTGTCAGCGATCTCCTCGGCACAGTTCTCCTGTAAGAAGTGTTTCCCTTCCACCTCGTGGATTTCCGTCTTTAGATTGAGCGCGCGTTTCACATCGGCGCCCTTTGACCCGACGGTTAGCTCGGAATCATGCTTGCCCCACACGATCTGAGCGGGAAACTTGCGGTCTCCCAGGGGCGCGAGAATGCGCTCCTCGAACTCGGGAGTCGTCTCGAAGCTGCTCATGATCTCGCGAAAAGCACGGCCTCCGTCGCCTAACACGAGCAACTCGCCGTACGCGCGGATCTCCGAGTAGCTGGGGCCAGAGAAGACCCCCTTCCAGCGCATTAAGGGGAAGATGCCCGGCGTATTCATCTGGAGCACCCACAGACGCCCCAGCCCGGGCACCGAGAACGGGCGCATCACAAGCGGCCTGGAGAACGTGGACACGTTTACGATCGTATTGAGCACCGTGAGGGACAGGATGCGCTGAGGGATGCGGCGCACGAGATCAAAGCCGATGGGGCCGCCCAGGTCGTGCACGACGAGATGGAAGGAGTCGATGTTCGCGGCGGCCAACGCCTTCTCCAGCCAGGCCGACAACCCCGTCCACGTGTAGTCGAAATCTGTTGGGCGTTCCGCAAACCCCAGCCCCGGAAAGTCCATCGCCACGCCCTCCAGCCCGCGGCTCGCCAGCTCCGGCAGGACTTTGCGGTAAAGATAGGCCGAGGTCGGCACGCCGTGAAGGCACACCACCGTTGGGCCGGAGCCCTGGCGCCAGATTCGGGTCGAGGCGCTACCGGGGATATCGAGGAGAGCTCCCTTCGCGTACCATTCCTGGAGCACTGTGCTGCGTATGTCTTTACTCTCGAGTTTCATAGAGGCCTCCATCAGGACCGGCACTTCGCACTTTCTCCGCTCCTCTATCACGATCTTGATTTCGTCTAGAACAACCCGAGTCTACACGCATCAATCCGTTAGTCCGCCCTCACCAGCGCGGAGAAGCTCCGGACCGCGAAGTACTGCGTGACCGCCAGGAGCGCCAGCGCGGAGCCGATCGCGATTGCCAGTGTGCCCCACTCGAAGTCGCCGATCATGAACATGCGGGTGCTGTCTGTGAAGTAGGTGAACGGGTTCAGGGAAGAGACCGTCTCGATCCACCCGGGCATTACAACCGCGGGTACGAACGTCGTACTCAACGCCAGGACTGGGAAGAACATCGGCTGAAGAGCGAGCGGCGCCTGCGGGTTCATGGACCGCAAGGCGACGACGAAGAAGATGCCG
>CBDTZZ010000027.1:0-8817 GCA_965365035.1 uncultured bacterium
CTCGACGATCACCTGGCCTTCTTTGCCACCGTTCTCGGCGATCAACCGCAGCGGCTCTTCAAGCGCCTTGGAGATGATCTGAACGCCCATCTGCTCGTCGGGCGTCAGCTCGTTGCCCAGCCTGGTCAGCCCCTTCTGCGCCCGCAGAAGCGCCACACCACCGCCGGGGACGATTCCCTCTTCGACGGCTGCGCGGGTGGCCGATAGTGCGTCCTCGACGCGCAGCTTGCGCTCTTTCAGCTCAACCTCAGTCGCGGCGCCTACTTTGACGATCGCCACACCGCCGGCGAGCTTTGCCAGGCGCTCCTGCAGCTTCTCACGATCGAACTCCGAGGAGGCGTCCTCGGACTGGGCCTTGATCTGCTTGATGCGTGTCTGGATTTCGGCGTCGGAGCCGTAGCCCTCGATGATCACTGTGTCTTCCTTGGTGGAGACGACGCGGCGGGCGCGGCCGAGATCTTCCGGCTGCACGTTTTCCAGCTTGACGCCCATGTCCTCCGTGATGAACTTGCCACCTGTGAGGATGGCGATGTCTTCGAGGATCGCCTTGCGGCGGTCGCCGAAGCTCGGCGCCTTGATCGCCAGCGCGTTTAGGTTGCCGCGCAGCTTGTTGACGACGAGCGTGGCCAGGGCCTCACCCTCAATGTCGTCCGCGATGATGACGATGTTCTTGGTGATCTGGAGAATGCGCTCCAGCGCCGGCAGGAAGTCCTGCACGGACGAGAGCTTCTTGTCGGTGATCAGGATGTACGGGTCGTCCAGCACGCTCTCCATGCGGTCAGGGTTCGAGACGAAGTACGGAGAGACGTAGCCGCGGTCCAGCTGCATCCCCTCCACGAACTCGGTCTCCATGCGCAGGCCGCGGCCTTCCTCGACCGTGATAACGCCGTCCTTGCCGACCTTCTCCATGACGTCGGCGATGATCTCGCCGATCTCTTCGTCGTGGCCGGAGATTGTCGCCACCTGGGCGATCTGCTCCTTGCCGGCAACCGGGCTAGCGATCTTGCGTACGTGCTCCTTAACCTGGTCGACTGCCAGCTCCAGGCCACGCTTCAGCGCCATCGGATTGGCGCCGGCGGCCACCATGCGCATGCCCTCACGGACGATCGCCTGGGCGAGCACCGTCGCGGTCGTGGTGCCGTCGCCGGCGACGTCGTTGGTCTTGCTGGCGACTTCGCGAGCGAGCTGAGCGCCGAGGTTCTCGAACGGATCCTTGAGCTCGATCTCCTTCGCCACGGAAACACCATCGTCGACGATGCTCGGGGGGCCGAACTTCTTTTCCAGGATCACGTTGCGGCCGCGAGGGCCAAGCGTCACGCGCACTGCGTCAGCGAGCGCGTCGACACCGTCTTTGAGGCTGCGTCGAGCCTCTTCGTCAAAAAGTAGCTGTTTGGCGGGCATAGTACCTCCGGTTCAGTTATGACAAGGGGCATGGGACGGGAGACATATCTCGTGTTTCCCGTCGCCTGTCTCTCGTGTGGTTACGCAAGCTTGGCGAGGATGTCGGTTTCCTTGAGGATCATGTACTCGTCCTCGTCGCCGAAGATGCCACGGGGGACATCCTGCCCGCTGTACTTGGCATAGAGCACGCGGTCACCGTTCTTGACGTCCATCGTCACTCGTTTGCCGTTGTCGTCGATGCGGCCGGGGCCGACGGCGATCACCTTTCCGAGCTGCGGCTTTTCGCGTGCCGTGTCCGGGATCACGAGGCCGCTGGCGCGGACCTCTTCCTGGCGGCTCTGCTTGACGACGATTCGGTCGCCCAGTGGAACGACTTTAGCGCTGGCTTTCTTGGCAGTCTTCGTTGGCATGTTCCGAGTCTCCTCCTTCGCGCGAGTATAAGGTTCAAGGGGCGTTCCGCCGTGGGTTGGCGGGCGTTAGCACTCCACAACCGCGAGTGCTAACCAGTCGCAATCTTAGAACAGCGAACCCCGTGGCGCAAGGCCTTGTCGGCAACGGCCGGAACCGGGATCGCCCTAGCTTGCAGGTTGGGGCGCCGCCGTACCCGGCTGGCGGCCGTCATCGTCGGACTCGGCCTGTTCGTACGTCATGCGGTAAAGCCGCGCATAGAGGCCGTCCCGGGCCAGCAGCTCAGCGTGCGTGCCCACCTCTGTGATTTTTCCGTCCTGCAGCGCGACGATGCGCGACGCGTTGCGGATCGTAGACAGGCGGTGCGCGATAACGAACGAAGTGCGGCCCTTGAGCAACCGGTTGAGCGCGTTCTGGATGACGACTTCCGTGCGTGTGTCAACGTTGGCCGTTGCCTCATCCAGAATCAGGATGCGCGGATCGGCGATCACCGCGCGGGCGAAGGCGATCAGCTGGCGCTGTCCGACCGAGAGGTTCTGGCCACGCTCATGCAGCGGCGTATCGTAGCCCTGCGGCAGCCGCGCGATGAAGTTGTGCGCACCGACGGTTCGCGCCGCCTCCTCGACCTCTTCCGGCGTGGCGTTCAGGCGCCCGTAGCGGATGTTCTGGAGGACGGAGCCCGAGAAGAGAAACGGATCCTGCAGCACGATACCCAGCCGCCGCGCGATCGAGCCGCGCTTGATCTCGCGGACGTCGTGACCATCGATCATCACGCGGCCCTCGGTTACGTCGTAGAAGCGGGGCACGAGCGATGTCAGCGTGCTCTTGCCGGCGCCGGTGGGTCCAACGATAGCGATCGTCTCCCCCGGCCGCACGGTAAGGTTGATCTCCTCCAGCACCTTTTGCCCCTCGACGTACTCGAAGCTGACGTTGTCGAAGACGACCTCGCCACGGATGTCGGGCAGTTCGACGGCGTCCTCGGCGTCGAAGATCTCCGGCTTCGTGTCCAGCACCTCAAAGATGCGTTGCCCGCCGGCCATCGCCCGCTGCAGCTGTGTGTACTGCAGCACGAGGTCGCGGATCGGATCGAAGAACTGTTGGACGTACAGCGTGAAGGCGACGAGTACACCAACGGTCAGAGTGCCGTCCAGCACGCGCATACCGCCGAAGATGATCACGAGCGCAGTCGCCAACGCGGTCAGCAGCTCAACCACAGGCATGATCATCGCCGTGATGCGCCCGGCCTGCACGTTGGCGCTCCAATTCTTGGCGTTGACCTTGTCGAAGCGCTTGGCGTTCTCGTCCTCGCGCGACATGCTCTGGATCACCCGCACACCGGAAACGTTCTCCTGCAGGTTGGCGTTGACCTGCGCGATCGCTTGCCGCACACGGATGAAGGCGACGCGCGCGCGAATCTGCCAGAGCACCAGTATCAGCACTAGCAGCGGCACGACGCTTAGCGTGATGAAGGTCAGTTGTACGTCCTGGTAGAGCAGGAAACCAACGACGATGAAGATTCCCACGAAGTCCGCGAAGACGGTGAGGAAGCCGGTCGTCAGCAGCTCCTGCATCACCGTCACGTCGCTCGTCACGCGGGACATCACGCGCCCAGTCTCGTTGCGGTCATGGAAGCTCAGCGACAGCTTCTGGATGTGGCTAAACATCTGCGTGCGCAGCCTCAGCAGGATGCGGTGCCCCATGAACGCCGTCATCACCTGCTGCACCCACTGCGCCAGCCAGCCGGCAATCGCCAAACCAAGCAGCGCGAACCCGATGAGCGCCACGCCCCGCAAGTCCTCGTTCACTATGTACTTGTCGATGGCCAGGCCGATGAGGAACGGCTGCGTGCGCGAAACAGCGGCGAAGACGATCATCGCGAAGATCGCGGTGAAAGCGCGGCCCTTGTACGGCCGCAGGTATGGCAGCAGCCGCCTCACGACGCCGTGATCGTAGACCTTGCCCAGCTCATCGTCGTCCCAGCCGTCGGCACCACCGCCGCGGCGCTGATACTGGCCCGGACGCACGTGCGCCCCCTGGTTACTCCAACCGCCGGCTCCAGCGCCGCCCCACATGCCCATCGCTAGCTCCCCGGCACGCCTTCAGCGGCGCGACGCGGCCCAGACTGTGGCTGCGCGGCCAGCGCCTCTTCCTGGTCTCGTAGTTCGAGGTCGTAGATCTCGCGGTAGACGCCGTCGCGGGCCAGCAGCTCGTCGTGACGTCCGCGCTCAACAACCCGCCCCTCCTGCAGAACGACGATCTCGTCCGCCATCTTCACGGTGCGCAAGCGCTGGGCGATCACGAACGTCGTGCGCCCGCGCATCAACTCTTGCAGCGTGCCCTGGATCAGGTACTCGGTCTCCGTGTCCACGCTCGATGTAGAGTCGTCCAGAATAAGGATGCGCGGGTCGAGGAGAATCGTGCGGGCGATCGCGATGCGCTGCTTCTGGCCACCGGAGAGCGTGATGCCGCGCTCGCCGACCCAGGTGTCGTAGCCCTCTGGCAGGCCCATGATGAAGTCGTGGATGTAGGCAGCCTTGGCCGCTCGCTCTACCTCTTCGTCGGTGGCCTCGACGGCCCCGTAGGCGATGTTATCGCGCATCGTCGCCGAGAACAGGAAGACGTCCTGCTGCACGACGCCGATGGCCTCCCGCAGCGAGGCGATCTTCAAGTCCCGAATGTCGGTGCCGTCGATCGTGATGCGCCCTTCTGTGACGTCATAGAAGCGCGGCATCAGGTTGACGATCGTTGATTTGCCGCTGCCCGTCGGTCCCATCAGCGCCACCACCTGCCCGGGCTTGGCGTCGATGTTGATCTCCGAGAGGACCGGGCTCAGCGCGTCGTAGCCGAAAGCGACGTTCTCGAAGCGGACCTGTCCCGTGACGTCGGCCAGCTCCTTGGCGTCAGCCTTCTCCTGCACGGCGGACTCTGCGTCCATGATCTCGTAGATTCGTTCGCCGGCGGCGTTGGCGCGCGAGATCACCATGATGATCCAACCCAACACGCGCACTGGCTGCTGCAGAATCGTCAGATAGAGGAGGAACGCGGCCAGCTCGCCGATGTCCATCGTCTGATTGGAGACCAGAATGCCGCCAACCCCAAGGGTGGCGGCGGTGGCAGCCAGCCAGACGCCGGTCATCATTGGCGCGTTGAAGGCCTGCACTCTGCTCGACTCGTACGAACGCTCGAAGAGCTCCTGCGCCTCGACCCCGAACTTCTCGTCCTCGTACTCTTCCCGCGCGAACGCCTTGACCACGCGCGCTCCCGTCAGCGCCTCCTGAAGGACGTTCGCCAGCTTTCCCAGACCCTCCTGGATCTTCATCCACATCGGCCGCAGCGTGAACGCCATTACGCTCGAGCGCCAGATGATGAACGGAATGAACGCCCAGACGACGAGCGCCAGCTGCCAGCTCATGATCACCATCAGGACAAGCACCGCGATCAGCAGCAGAAAGACGTACGACCCACGCAGCACGCCCATCGAGATGTACCAGCGCACGGCCTCTACGTCTTGCGTCGCCCGCGACATCGTCTCGCCCGTCTGCTGCTGGTCGTGATAAGCGTAGGAGAGGCGTTGCAGACGGTCGTAGATGCGGTTGCGAATGTCGTAGGCGACCTTCTGGCCGATCCACTCCGAGAGATATGTCTGACCGAAGGCGAACATACCGCGCGCCGCAGCAGCGGCAACGAGCGCCCCACCGGCGATCACCAGGTACTTCGTCTCGCCCTCCGGCACGTCGCCGACTTCGTTGATGCCGATGCCGTAGTTGATCGCCCAGCGGATCAGCTGGGGAATGGCGATAACAACGAGGCTGGCCGCGACCACGCAAAACGCCAGGAAGGCCACCCGAGCCTTATAAGGGAGGAGGAAACCGAGAAGTCTGATGGAATACATACGAAAAAGGGGCGGCCTACACCGCTCTGAGGGTTGAATTGTACTCAAACCCTACCGTGAACGTAAAGGCTGTGGCGCCGCACGTCCATGCCCTCGATCACACATCTCCCACGCAGTGCGATTTATGTTGGCCAGCGCGTAGAAAAGCGCGCTCGCGACGCGTATCCTGTATGAGCCATGAAAACCGCGACCCGCTTCCTGGTCAGGCGCATGCACCTGGCCGACATCCCTCAGGTGCTGGAGGTCGAACGCCAGTCGTTCCCCTCAATGTGGCCGCCCACTGCCTTCCGCCGAGAACTGCAGCAGAACCGCCTCGCCCACTACATCGTCATCGGCGAGGCTAACCCGGCCGCGGCAGCCGCGCAGGGCGCCGACCTAACGCCGCATCCCGGCCCGATTGGTCGTCTCCTGGGCGAGATCAAGCACATCCTCACCGGCGACGATCCGGCCACCCTGCCACCACCAGAGGAGCGCGCGGAGCTGATCACCGGCTTCATCGGCGTCTGGATGCTGCCTGACGAAATGCATATCGTCACGATCGCCGTCCGCGACAGCCACCGCCGCCAGGGCATCGGCGAGATGCTCCTCATCGCCGCTCTGCATCTGGCACGGGAGAAGACGCAGCCGCTGGTCACGCTCGAAGTCCGTGTCTCCAACGACGCCGCCATCCGCCTCTATGAGAAGTACGGCTTCGAACACGTCGGGCGGCGCCCCCGCTACTACTCGGACAACCACGAAGACGCCGACATCCTCACGGCCAGCGCCGTGACGACGGGCGCCTACGCCGACCGCTTCGCAGTACTGCGTGAGGAGCACCGATCGCGCTATGGCGATTTCGACGTCCTCGACGGCGCCTGGAATGGTTGACCCCAAAGAGCTGAGCCCTCTCTCGGTTGAGCTCTTTGTGCCGGACGTGACGGAGGCCACGCGCTACTACGTCGATACGCTGGGCTTCACGGTCCTCCGCTTAACGCCGGCCGACGCACCAATCTTCGCCATCGCCTCCCTGGGAGAGGCCGTCGTGATGTTCATGCACGACCGCTTCTACGCCGGGGCACGCGCCGACCTCGACTATCGCGGCTCTGGCATCGACGTCCGCCTCATGGTGCCGGACGTCGACGCTGTCTACGAGCGCGTGCGCAAGGCCGGCGCAGAGGTGGCGAACCCGATCGGCGACCGCGAGTACGGCCTGCGCGATTTCATCATGATCGACCCGTTCGGCTTCCGCTTGCGCTTCGCTTCGGCGCTCACGTAGGCTGAAGCCGCAATGTCGAATCCGACGCAGAAAGTCCAGGCGCAGCTGCAGAAAGTACCGTGGTTACGCGGTCGCGGCCCCGTCTCCTACGACTACGGAAAGTGGGCGGACGCCACGCACGGCGTACTCAAGCTCGTCTACGGCGCAGACTCCACGCAGGCCTCGGGATTTCTAGAGATCGTCGGCGAAGGCGCCGAAGCTCGCGGCTGGGGACTACCTCTGGCGCCGGACAACCAGTGGGGCATGCAGCGCCGCCTGGAGCGCGCCGAAGCATACCTACAGTCGCTTATCGGCGAGACGCAGCCCGCCGGCTAGTCGCCGGCCTTGACGCGCACGGCCGTGGCGATCAGCTCGGCCGCCTGATCCAACGTAAAGTGTGAGGTGTCGACCGTCAGGTCATACAGGCACGGATCCTGCACGTCGACCTTCCAGAACTTCTTGTAGAACGCCTCGCGCCCGCGATCGCCTTCGTCCACGCGCCGCTTCGCTTCGTCCATGCCAATGCTTTCGCGCTCGGCGAAGCGCTCTCTGCGCAGATCCTTCGGCGCCACGCAGAGTACGTGCAGCGCCCGCGGCAGTTCCGCGAGGATCATCTGGCTCCCCCGACCGAGGATCACGATCCGTCCGCTCGCCGCCAGCTCCGTGATGATAGCCGCGACCGTGTCCAGGTAAGTCTGGTCGGAGAAGTCCTTCTCCTCCTCCTCGCCAAGCCCGACCTCCGCGTAGGAGCTCGAAAGCACCGCCTCCAGGCTGCCCGGTCCAGCCAGCGGATCCGCGCCAGAGGCGGCCGACCGCTCAAGGATCGTGTTGATGACGCCCACGACCCGCTGACGGAAGCTGCCGTATCGCTCATCGCGCTCGGCCACGGCGCCGACGGACACGCCACAGCGCTGCGCCGCCTGCACCATCAGCTGCTGGTCAACGAAGTCGATATCGAGGAGAGAAGCGACCCGAGGGCCCACTTCACGTGCGCCGCTGGCGGTCCTGCCGGTGAGGGTGATTACTGGCATCTAAGCACCTGTTTCCGTCCCGCGCGTCGGGTGTAATTAGTATAGCCCGGGTGGCGCGTTCGTCAAAATCCGCTGCACTACGCCCCGATCGGGGCCGAAAACGATCACAATGTGATCGCCGTCCTGCGGAATGTACTCCTCATAGTCTTGTATGCGACCACCGTTGGCGAAAATCTGCACCGTGCCGATCGTTTCGTCCGGGCACTCATCGCCGTTCTCGTATGTGACCGCGCTGCCCGGCATGCGAACCTCATCGCCGTCCAACAGGCCTCCACCGTACTCAAACCACTTGACGAGGCGAGCCCCCGCGCCCTCTTCGCTGGCAGAGAACGGATGCATATGTATGATTTCGCCACCGTGCGTGTGGATGCCCACGCCCTCGAATGCGGGTGCCAGCAGCTGCTGCTCGCCGCAAACTATGTACTCGTACGTTGCGTGCCAGTGGTCCTCGCCTATGAGCGGCGGCAGGGCTGTCGCATCGCCGTTGGACGCAGGCGAACCGCCGGGCGCAGTGGCCTCGCCCTCCCCGAACACCGCCGCCACGACGACGGCGACGAACGCCACCGCCAGACCAGCCGGCAAAACCACCAGCAACAACCGCCTGAACTCTGCCCGGGTCAGAGGCCGCCCCCTTACTGCACGGTCAGAATGCCGGTCAACGTATCCCTGCGGAAGTCGTCGCGGAAGACGTACACGCCTTCCTCACCGACTACGAAGATAAGCTCACTCGTCTCACCCGGCAGGATATCCTCAGACACGATATCGTCGTCGGTATCGTATACGCCGTCTGGTCCGGCGATACGAATGTTGTGCACGAAATTGCCCACGTTGCTCAGGTTCAACTTCACCTT